>CAYZOW010000022.1:0-17114 GCA_964480245.1 uncultured Nitrosopumilaceae archaeon
CTATAGATATTGCCGGATGGACTCCGACTGTAATTGCTACTTTTAGATCTTCGCTGTGTTCTTTGGCGTATATAAAGCATCTATGAAGGTGTCTGCCTTCTACCATCCGAATCGAAAAGTGGGTTTTATCAAGAGGTAGTAGTCTATGAAAAGAAGAGTTTTGGGTTCCTGTCTCTTGATTTTTTGTATATACTATAGATGAGGTAATAAATGGTCCTGGTTCTTTTGCAAAATGCTTCACTATAGGTAAAATTGAAATGTCTCTTGATCGATTTTCCATGAACTTGCCTTTGGGTACTAGCTTTGGTTTTCTGGCATGCTTAATGGCCCAGATCACTTTTTCGTGAATTTGTGATTCTTTAGCTCTAACAGCTTGCGCAAATCTCTTTCTTGTTCCGACAAGATTTGCAATTACTTTAAATTTACTTTCCCTAATGTTTTCGAATAAGACAGCTTTTGAACCATCAAGATGTGCGGTTATAGCTGCTATTTCGTATTTTGTTGATACTTTTTTTTTAACAACAGCTAAACCGTCAGATCTTGCAATTTGGGCAATATACCCGCGCAGATCAGATTGCATTATTTTACAATCTCCATTATTTCATTCATTAGGGTTTTCATGGTTTCAAGTCCAAGCTCTTTTTGAGTATTAAGAGAAACTACACAGATACCGTTTGAAATTGAAGCTATGCGTTCAGAAACCATTTTAAGAAAAAGAGATTCTGATTTTGACGGTATTACAGTTGCTGTACTGGTTCTAGTGCCAGAGCCTATTGACACAACCATTGCACCAATCTTTTCTTTTCCTTCAGTTATTGAAATAAAATTTCCATTATCAAATGGAACTAGTTGAACCAAGAATTCTCTATTATCCACTTTGACGGTTTTTTTCTTATAACCGACTTGGGACATCAATAATCTATGTCAACTACGCCTTTATTGCTACCGGCTCCATTGCTACCTTCTTTACAGTAGCCTTTGCCGTCTTAGCCTTTTTTGTAGTCTTTTTTACTACTATTGGCTCTACCTCTATCTCTTCTACTTTTGCAGCCTTTACAGCAACAGCTTCTAACTGAGAATCAGCTTCTACTCTAGCACGCAGCTTTGCCTTGTATTTGAGGTTTCTTGGTTTTGTTCGCAGTCTGTATCCGCAGCATGGACACCAAAGTCCCTCCCATTTTATGAAAATTTCACAAATTTGGCATCTCTTCTGTCCTGATGCATAACGACCCGTACCGACCGGCTTCTGTGCCTTGTATCTTGTGCATATTCCTTTACATGTCATTTCAGTTACTTTCCTTGTGTAATTTATTATAGTATTACTATATATTTAAGGATAGATCACAATTTTCTATATTTCTATAGAGGTTTTTTTAGAAAAATTATATAGTGTACTCCTGAACCATTCCAGAGTTTTCAGAAAAAACAAAAAAAGCTATATAAAAATGTATGTTTTCTGAATTTCTCGAGTTTTCAACCACTTTATGATCATCCTGATGCCTAAACCTATACACGGGTTTTTTGAAATCTTGTTATTTTTTTTACTTAAAAACAACTTTTAGCCTGTTCTAGATAGTGGCAAAACAAGGCGCCTATATCCTTCCCTTTGTGATATATATTTTGCAGACATCTTATCACGTTCGCCCCTTTTGTTGTAGTTTTTTATCCTTAGTGAAGTCTTGTGTTCGTCTACAAATTCCAACTCAAAGTGCGAACAAAAACTCAGATTCAAAAGGTTAATTATCTGACGAGCAATTTTCATGTTACCGTTTCCTATTTTTACAATTTTTCTTTCTGCCTTTAATGCAGCTAGAATTTTTACTACATGTGATATCAGTTCATCAAGTGATGTGTAAGTAGAACTTTCTATTTCTTTTTGGAAATAAAAGACAGATAGTCCTACTCTATTACCTGGATCTATTCCTATTATTAAGGAGCTTTCATGCATTCCTGATTCAAGCTTTTGTGTTATCAGTCCTTTTATCACTGTAGGATCTGCATCAAATTCTTCATCATATAGTACTAAGTTGCTTGCAATTTTGGGTGCTTCCCGTACAGTAGTAAGAATAACTCGTTTGTCAGAATGATTTACTTCCTCAGGTAAAATAGAATCGTAATTCATTTGTAAGAATTGAAGTATCTTTATAAATTTGAAATATGGTTTCCCATATACTGTTGCTACCGCAATGTTGTTTTGATTATGGTATGCTATACCATAAATTGGCTTAAGTGAAATTTAAAGGTTTTAAGTCTATTTTAGTACAGAAGAAAACAAATTCTACGACTTCATCAAATTTTGCGTCTATCTTCTTTTTGGTTTCAGTAGGTTTTTTTCGCCACCAGTTAAGATCTTTTTTGCTTCTTTATTTGCAGCTTTACACGTTTATGATATTATAGATTCAGATTCTGTGGTGCTAGAACCTTAAAATCCTGTTATTAAATCCTTCATTTAGTTGTAAGCAATAAAATAGCTCTTGCCAAATCTCCCTTAGCTTCTATCAGAGCTTTATTTGCAGCTTCTTGAGAAACGCCAGCTTGTTGCGCTACAAGCATTATATCTTCTTGGCTGAATACTGGCACCTCAAGCTCCCTTTCTTCATAGCTTTCTGCAATTACTTGGAAAATAGAATTATCCTTGGCCTTCATTTCAGAAACTGCTGGCTTTGGAATTATAATTTCCTTTTTATCAGTTTTGATTATTACTTCCTGTACATTAGAGACTTCCTTCATCTCCAGACCCATCTTGTCAAGCATTCTCCGCATTTCGCGGTTTCCGCCACGCATCATGTATGATCCACTTGTTCAACTTGGACTTTTAAAGTATCCCTAACTTTGACAGCCACACCACGCTTTAGGGATTTAATCATTCGCGAAGAAAGTACAGCCCTACCAACTGCAATTACAGTATCTTTGTAAAGAACTGGCACATCTGCACCAATTAAAATATTTTTTCCACACCACATAACATGCTTACAAAAAACAGAGCTACCATTTTCTACAAAAGGTTTCGAATCCTCATCAACTTCAAGGCAGTTTTCTCTAAATTTTTTGCTTTTTAGTAAAATCTGAGCAAAATATGACGTGATTGCAAGACCTCCATCTATTCGTAATGTACAAAGAAGTTTATCATTTTGAAATACATGTTGGATGCGCCCGGTTCTTTTGGAGTATGTGATTCTGATTTCTTTTGGTAGATGTCTAGAGACACCGATGCCAAAAAGAGCATCTAAGGTGTACTTTAATTTGAGAATCGAGTCCAAGTTAGCATATGGCAGTTATTCGGTTCTAATTGTCTTTTGAAGCTAACATGTTACTATATAGTACTTTAGAATAACTATATAGAATGGCATACCGGAGGTAAGTTATGGTAATCAATGAAGAAATGCGAAAGATCCAGTTTACTGGAAAATCTTCTTACATTGTTTCATTACCAAAGGGATGGATAATGGATATGGGTTTAAAACAAGGCGATCAAGTTACAATTGTAAGACAAGGAACATCAACATTACAAATTATTCCGTCAAAACGTCATACAAAAACAATTGACACTGAGGATGCAACGTTTGAGATAGGACCAGATGATGAAAGTGCATCCATTGTAAGAAAACTTGTTTCACTTTACTTTCTTGGTTTTAGTACTATCAATGTAAAACCTAAATCAGGCAGATTAAAGCCATCACAAAGAATTGCTGTGAAAGACGCAGTAAAAAAAGTTCTGATGGGAACTGAAATTATAGCTGATTCTACTGATGGCATAACTATACAAGTACTGATAAATCTGTTTGAGCTTTCCGTAGATGGTGCTTTCAAAAGGATGCTTCTTATTGCAAAATCCATGCAAAATGATGCACTTCTTGCCCTTGAAGAATCAAATCTTGATCTGGCAAAAGAGGTAATAGACAGTGATGATGAGGTGGATAGATTCAGCTTTTACATAATAAGACAACTAAAAATTGCAATTCAAAATGATCATATGTTAAAAGATATGGGCTTTGAAAATGCTAGAAGCTGTCTTGGATATAGAGTAATTGTAAAAAACATAGAGAGAGTAGGGGACCATGCAGTTGTAATAGCAAAAGATCTATTAGAATTCAAAAAACCAATCAAAAAGACAGTGCTTGATGCAATTCGTGAAATGAATAACTTTGCTTTATCTGTGCTTGATGAAGCATGTTTAGCCCTATTTAAGAAAGACTTTGCTCAAGCTGAGCTTGCCATACAGAGAACGTCTGAGATCACAAAGCATGAAAAAAGGGTATTTGAGAGCATAAAATCGCTAAGAGATGATGAAGAAATTTATCGTGTAAGAAGAATGGCTGAAAACATACGTAGAATTTCAGAATATGCAAGTGATATTGCAGAAATAGTCATGAACATGACCATAGAGAAGACATTACGAAAGCAATAAGACACGAATATTCGCATTTAATGCATGAAAGATTCAACGATTCTGATCACATATGATAGAGAAGATATCATAAAGGAGGCTGTTGCTCTTTGTGAAACGGCAGGATTCCAAGTTTTCAAGATAATCAAACAAAAATTTCTAAACAAAGCAAAGTATGGTCTTGGGGGGGGAAAGGTCGAAGAATTAAAAGAAATTGTAAAATCAACAAAACCCGATTTTATAGTCTTTGACGAATACCTAAAACCGAGTCAAAACTACAACCTTGCTTCCACGTTAAAGACAAACATCATGGACAGAGAATCTTTGATTCTCAGAATATTTGAACACAATGCAACAAGTGCTGAATCCAAGCTACAGGTAAAGATGGCACAGTTAAGATATGAAATGTCACATGCTAAAGAAAAAGTCAGACTTGCAAAGAAAGGTGAGCAACCTGGATTCATGGGTATTGGCAAGTTTGAAGTAGATGTGTACTACAATGACATCAAAAATAGAATGAATAGCATCAAATCTAAGCTTGTAAAAGCTGGAAAACAACGTGCACTGCATAGACAAGGCAGAGATAGAATAGGATTCAAGACTGTTTCTTTAGCAGGGTACACATCAGCAGGAAAAACAACTCTCTTTAATACTCTAACCGGTGAGACGCATGAAGAAAATGTAACGTTGTTCACAACTCTTTCCACAACAACAAGAAAAATTAGGCTGACAGAAACTGACGTTCTGATATCAGATACTGTAGGATTCATCAGCAATCTTCCTGCATATATGATAGAGGCATTCAAGTCTACACTTGAAGAATTGATCTATACTGATGCAATAATACTTGTAATTGATATAAGCGATTCTGGATTGGAGCTAATAAAGAAATTCAAAAGCTGTATGAGAGCACTAGAGGAGCTTGGTGTAGATTATGATAAGATAATTTTTGCATTAAACAAATCAGATCTTGTATTACCAGATGATATTATGGAAAAAGCATACGAGCTTGGGTTAAAAGAAAGCAAGAAATGGCTCCCCGTATCTGCAACCACGGGACAAAATATTACACAGCTAAAGGATCTTTTACATCTACTTCTGGAAAGTAAACCAATAATGACAGAAAAAAGAAATCTCGCTAGTTAGAATTCGAAGTAAATTATGAAGATTGAGGTTCTAAGAATAGGCCAGAGGCTTGTACGTGATGACAGAGTAACAACACATGTTGCACTTGTTTCAAGAGCTTTTGGCGTTTCAAAAATCTTAATGCAGGAAGTCAATCCAGAAATCAAGAATACAATGTACGAAATAAATAGAGCTTGGGGAGGTACCTTTGAAGTGGAAATCATAGACAACTGGAAAAAAATTCTTAAAGCAAAAAAGAAAGATTCTTTCAAGATTATTCATCTAACAATGTATGGCGAAAGCATTGATTCTGTACAAGATAAGATTAGACAAGAAGAACAGGTTCTTATTGTGGTTGGAGCAGAAAAGGTTCCTCGTGAAGTTTATGACCTTGCTGACTACAATGTAGCGGTTGGTAACCAGCCTCATTCTGAAATAAGTGCGTTAGCGGTTTTGCTTGATCGAGTTTTGCAGGGAAAGCAATTTTTAAAAAAACACGCAAATGCTAAGCAAGAAATTGTTCCTGTAAAAAAGGGAAAAAAAGTAATATACAAAACAATTGATTAAATATAGAATCTAAACCAGAAACATCAATGACTGGTAGCCAAGAGGATCCTTTTGTAAAAATCGCAGCTCTGATTGGTGGCGACGAATATCTCAAAGTTGCTCGTTCACTCTTGAATACGGAAGATGCTACGGATGAAGAAATCGCAAGTTCTACTGGTCTTAGAATTAATATAGTAAGAAAGGTGCTCTACGATCTTTTTGGAAAGGCGTTGATTACTGGAATTAGAGTGAAAGATGAAAAAAAGGGCTGGTTTGTCTATAGATGGCGTGCAAGAAAAGACGAGGTAGATAATTTTATAGAAAACCAAAAAAAGAAAATTGTTGAAAGGTTACAACAACGAGTAGATTGGGAAAGTTCTGCAGAATTTTACCATTGTGGAAATGAAGATTGTACAAAATTGACATTTGAAAAGGCTCTGGATTTGTCTTTCAAATGTCCTACTTGTGGAAAACTTGTAAATTTGGTAAAAAACGACAAACTAAAGAAAGCTTTACAGTACAAAATTGATCAATTGCGTGATGATTTAAAACACTAAACAGTATAATGCAGTACCAATTCATTTTTCATGCGGTAGGCTTTTTTTAATTTTAAAGGACATGCCTGTGATATTTTAGCAAAACCTTCTCCTTGTACTAAAGAAGTCGCATTTTTTCCTCCAAGAATAAATGGCGTAAGTGTTACTATAACCTCATCTACAAGTCTTTCTTTGAAAAAAGACCAATTGGTTGTTCCACCACCTTCCACTAAAAGTTTCTTAATGTTCTTCTTTTGAAGAATTTGTAGTAGTTTTTTTAGGTCTATTCTGTTTTGGCCACACTTTAGTACCTCAAGATTGTATCTTTGTAGTCTGGCAAGATTTTTTTTTGATATTTTTTCTGATACAACAATTATTGCTGGAATTTTCTTACAAGTTTTAACTATTTTTGAGTCTGATTTTATGGAACCCTTTGAATCTAAAATTATTCTTATGGGGTTTTTACCCTTTGCGTACTTGACTGTTAGGGAAGGATCGTCTATCATCATTGTATGTTTACCTATAAGTATTGCATCTACACTTGCTCTAAGTTTGTGTACTCTTACAATATCTTTTTTTGAGGAGAGTTTAGAGTCACCAGTTCTTGTTGCTATCTTTCCATCCAAACTCAGACCTGCACTAATTATGACATGTGGTCTAGATTTTGCCAAATACTATTTTACCTCCAATCATTACTGCTTTTACTACATTTTCAGAAGCTCTATGTACAATAGATGCATAGGGATTATGCATCGGTTCCAAGTCTATAGCATGCTTATCGATAAATATGCAATCAGCAAAGTTGTGAGGTTGGATCGTGCCTATCTTTTTGTTTTGTAGCATATTTGCAGCGTTTACTGTAGCCATCTTGAGTATGTGTTTTGGAGATAGTCTTTTCTTTTGCGTGCCCATAGAGACCTTCCACAAGTAATCCATTTCTCTAAACATGTCTGTTGAGTTTATCATCACGTTATCTGTTCCTATTGTTATATTGCATCCAGTTTTCATCATAAGAGTCACATCTGGTATTCCCTCTGCAAGAGCTGCATTTGCTCTAGGGCAAACGACAATACTCGTTTTATGTTTTGCAACAAGTAAAAGATCTTTTTTTGATGCATGTGTCATGTGAACCAAAAAATGTGGTTTTAAAAGTAAGGCACGTTGTGTTTCTGTCTTTCCAGTTATCTTTTTTGAAATTTCACAACTTTCTATTGTTTCTGCTGAATGAATAGCCCGTATTTTCTTTATATTAGAATAATATTTGAGCATAGCATCACTATTTTCGTTTGGACCACTTATTCCAAGTCCATCACATTTTTTTAAAAGCTTTGTAAGTTCGTCTTTTTTTGATGCCGGTAGAGGTATATTTTTTTTAATTGATCTGAAATCCTGATAATACTCTGTTCTTCCTAGTATTATTGATCTGATAGGAAGTCCAGAGACTGCTTTTCGTAAAAGCTCAATTCCATTAAGGCCATCTTCCCTGAAATCGACAAAAGTTGTAATTCCTTTTTTTATCATAGAAAGACAGGAACTTCTGATAAAACTTGTGAGATGTGAGGAACTTGAATTTCTGAGAACCTTTTTCTTAAAGCCCATGATTGGATGTATTTTCTCGTCTACCCCATAGTCAATACCAATGTCTTTTGCTATCGAATCTCCAACATGAGTGTGGGCGTTAATAAAACCTGGAACCATGAGAAGCCCCTCACAGTCATAGCTTTCCTCTTTTGGCTTTGGATTTACGTTTATTGCCTCAAAGGCTTGGTCAGAAATACGCACATTCGTATGCTGGATATAATCTAGATCTTTACCGTAAAGGACGCTGACATTTTTTATCAGCATGTTAGTTCTAGTACTCGTTGATTTTTGCCAGAGCCCCTTAACTCTCTAATAGTATCAAGGGATTTTGTGGCAAGGCTGGCAGCTTCTCGTGCAGTCTTTGCAGTTCCGATTCCACAGTTTAAAGTTATACCGTGTCCTTGCTTTATAGCCTCTAAGAATTTAGTTGCATCTTCTTTTCCGTTTCCAGAAGTGACTATAATAAAATTATCACCGCCCATAAAGAAGGTAAGAGAGTTTTTTCTCAAGAAAAATTCTGACATTTCTGAATAGAGTCTAAACATAAGTGAAGAAATTTCGTAAGGTGATTTTGTTGCAGATATGGATGTGGAACCATCTACATCCATGTGTATTATCTGTACCTTTTGATCTGTCTTTCCATCTATGAAACCAAATATGTTATGTTCACTATCTAGAATTTTTTTAGATTTTCTTGCTTCATCTGCTTGTAGATTTGCTTCAAATGGAGACTGTCCACATCCTATTGTCATGGAAAGATCTAGATTGAATAATTTTGATAACTGCTGTTGTATGTCTATATGATCCCTCAAAGAAAGACCGTTTGTGATTGCAAAAAGCTCATCAAATCTGTTAGAAAAGACAAGACAATTTTTTTCGGAAAAGAGTTTCTGTACTTCCTGATAAAGAGAAGACTGAAGCATCTGAAGCTTGTGCTCTCTATCACTGCCCAAAGTCAGTGTCCATGGCCCATATCCTGTTATCTTGATTATGGTAAGCTGGATCATCTTATCTTTCCTAGCTGATCTGCTATCTTTTCAACAGCATCTACAGCCCTTTCAGCAACAGGTCTAATTCGTGCCTGCGCTTGCCTATCTGTCATGCCAGGACCTGTAATACCCAACGTTACAGGTTTTTGATATTTTAAAGAGAGATCCATTAAAGCCCTAGCAGTCACATTAGTAATGAGCTCATCATGTTTTGTCTGTCCCTTTATTACGGCTCCAAGAGTAACAACAGCATCTACTTCCTTTTTTTGCAGTAAAGTATCTATTACAAGTGGCATATCAAATACGCCAGGCACTTTGCAGATGTATTTTATGTTTAGATTAAGACTTTTTGCCTTTTGAAGTGCAATATCTAACATTTTTGAAGTTATTTCTTGGTTAAACTCCGACACCACTATTGCGATATTCAAAATTAGTGCACCTTAGAAAATTCTAAAAGTTCTTTTCCTTCAAGAAACGGAATAGCATTTTCTTTTGCATATTTTGTGGCCTTTTCAACTGATAAAGCTGTATATGACTCGGAATCCAGCATTTCACAAATTGCTGCGACAGGCGATAATTTTGCAAGCTCCATAAGATATACAGACATTTCTGTATGACCCAACCTATTTGATAATAGTCCATTTTGTGCTATTAAAACGGGAACATGTCCTGGTGTTTTAAAAGAAGAAACAAATTTTTGTTTTTTATTTCCATTTAGATTTCTGAAAAGATTAGCCATTTCCTTTATAGTTAAAGCTCTGTCCCTGTCTGTTATGCCAGTATATGTTTGAGCATGATTTATAGAAATTGAAAATGATGGCTGGTCTCCATATGGTGCTTTTCCTATGATCATCTTTTTTGATTCAGTGTCAACTACTTGCGAATTAGAAAGAATATCATGCATAAAACGTAATCCTAAGCTCTGAGCAAAGGAATTGTTTATTGCAAGACATACTAATCCACCGGCATACTGACGCATCCTAGCTATGTGTGCGGGAGTTACAAATTCTGCTGCAACTACCATATCTACCTCATTTTCTCGCTTTTCTGCGTCATGAAGTAGAATGAACTCCCCCTTTTTCAGTGTGGATATTGCTTCGTCTAAGGACATATAATAAAAACTCCCTTTTAGGAATTATAAAGCTTACTACAAAATTAGTTGCTACTACAAAAGTAGTAAAAGACTAGTCTTTGGTTGTATATTTCCCAAGAACATCGGTTTCAATATTAACTTTGTCACCAATTTTTTTTGAACCAAGATTTGTAATCTTCATTGTATGTGGTATTATGCAAACAGAAATTTTATTTTTTATTACATCAACAAGTGTCAAACTTATTCCATCTATTGCAATTGAACCCTTCTTAACTACATATCTTGCTAAATCTTTTGGAAGTTCGATCCAGAATTTGATTTCCGTTGGCTTTTTTTCTATTTTTATTATTTTCCCTATGTCATCAATATGTCCAAGAACAAAGTGCCCTTCCATTCTCTCTCCAACTTTCAAGCTGCGCTCAATGTTTACCTTATCCCCTAATTCAAGTGCATCTAGATCAGTTTTCTTTATGGTTTCTCCAATCATCTCAAATTCTGCATGATTTTTGGAAATTTTTGTAACAGTAAGACAGACTCCGTTTATTGCAACACTATGACCAGCTTTAAGCCCTTTTGCAAGTTTACCCAAATCTACTTGCATCTTTACAGCACTTCTGGTTTTGGTATTCTTGTCGAATTTCTTGATTATTCCAAGACCTTCTATTATCCCTGTAAACACTTGCTAAAATGAATTTAAAGTGTATAAATTACTTATTTTAAAATTTTGAGGTTCTTATGCCTAAATTATGTTACTAAACATCCCTTACTGAATCTAGAAGAGCTTTTGCTCGCTTAAAATGAACTTCATCAATCATCTTTCCTTCAACCACTGTAGCTCCTTTGTTTTTCTTTGTTGATTCCATATAGGCTTGATATACCTTTTCTGCCCAATCTATCTCAGCCTGGCTTGGATGAAATATCCTATGTACTACTGGAATCTGGTCAGGATGAATAACACTCTTTCCTGCATATCCAAGACTTTTTCCAATTGTGCAGTCCTGTCCAAAACCAACTTCATCATTAAGATCCTGCCAGATTGCATCTATAGCATATTTCCCAGCAGCTTTAGCATCTATTGGAATTTTTGCTCTTGCATATTTTGCTCCTTCTGGTTGTTTAGCATATTCTACACCCATGTCATTTAACAAATCAAAAACACCAAACACCAAAGCGGATATTCTTTTGCTTGATGTTGCAATGTTGTAAGCATTTACAACTCCTTCCGCAGATTCTATTGATGGTATTAGCTCGATTAGTTTTAGTTTATGATTTTTTTCCACACTTGCAAGGAACTTTTCAATTTTCCTTAATTCTTTTACATTGTTTACTTTGGGAATAACTATGCCATCAATTCCTTTTTGAATTATTTTAGCTAAATCATCTTGAATCATTCCAGAGCTAGGAGAATTTGTTCTGACGTATACTTCGGCTTTATATTCTTCGCGTTTTACCAAGGCTTCTTTTATTAGATTTCTCGCAGAATCTTTTTCATCTAGTGGTACAGAATCTTCTAAATCAAAACAGACTATATCTGCAGGTAGTGTCTTTGCTTTTTCCAAAAATCTGGAGTTGTTTCCTGGTACAAAAATAAGGCTGCGCAGGAGTCTAGCCATAAAAAATAGACTAGGCTTTGGGCTTCATTAGGATTTTACCGAACATACCTTTTCCGGTTAACATCTTTGTATGTGCTTCTGCAGCATTCTCAAAGCTGTATACGGAATCAATTATTGCTTTTATTTTGCCTTTTCCCATCCAATACAATCCCTGATCTAATTCAGCTTTTGTTCCTTGTGTGGAACCAAGTATGTTGGTTCCTTTGAAGAAAATGTGTCGTAAATCAGTCTTTGCATCGTAACCAGTTGTAGCACCACATGAAACAAGTGTTCCACCATACTTTAACAGAGTAAGTTGTGGATTCCAATGTGTTTGACCAATGTGATCAAATGAGACATCAATACCTGGGCTTACACCAGTTTTTGCACTAATATCTTTTGTAATTTTATAGACCTCTTTGCCCCAGTCTTCTTTTCGATGGTCTACAGCATAATCAGCACCTATTTCTTTTAGTTTATCTAGCTTGTCTGGGCTTGCGGTTGCAATTACTGTACAATTGTAAAGTTTTGCAATCTGAATTCCAAAACTTCCAACGCCAGATCCACCTCCCATGATTAGGACAGTTTGTCCAGGTCGTATCTTTGCTCTTCCTACAAGCATGTGCCAAGATGTAAGCAGTGTCATGGAGGCAGCAGCTGCTTCATCAAAGCTTACATTGTCTGGAATTTTTGAAACATTCACTTCTGGCAAGTGAGTTATCTCAGAATAAGCTCCCCAAGTTGGACCTGTTTGGAATCCCCAAATTGTTCTTTTAATACAATCAAATTCACGTCCATCTGTGCATGCAGAACAAACTCTACAAGACATATTAGAATGCGAGACAACTCTGTCACCTACTTTAAAATTAGTAACATCTTCTCCAACTGCTATGACTTCTCCCGCGGCGTCAGAGCCAGAAACATGAGGTAATGGTACTGCGACGGGCTGTCCTCTCATTCCCCAAATATCGTTATAATTCAATGCAGCTGCTTTTACTTTAAAAACTACTTCATTGGGTTTTGGTTTTGGTTCCTCAATATCTTTTATTTTTAGAATTTTCTTATAATTATCATCAGGTGCATATTCTTCATAAACTAGTGCTTTCATAAGTACAGACGCTTAATTAGCCCTAAATATATTTTCGCTAGATCTAGCGTCGATTTATCTTGAAGTCACGTTTTGGTTGCTGTATTGATTGTAAGATTTGTTTTAGCTGATCGTCCGTTATTTGCGTGTTTAATCTACCTTGTGATGCCATGCCAATAAGATAATTTTCAACCATGGCAGCAAGTTCTGGCTTGACCATCCTTATGTTATTTAGTCGCAGTCTTGCTTGTGACGAAAGTAAAGTTCGCAATGCTTGCTCCTTCATCGATGCAGCTTCAGCTTCACTGGGTTCTTTCTCATCATCTACATTTGAATTACTCATATGACCATTAGGAATATTTCTTCAAACTTGGATTCTTTGTAATCAATTCGTTCAGAATTTCTGTAGACAGTCTATCGATTTTTTTCATTCCCTCATGAGAAACCGTTCTTCCTTTTCCTTCTACTTTGTCAATGTAGCCCAGTTTTTCTAGGTTGTGTATAGCTGTTCTTATTATTGCTCCTCCCGCATCTCTATGATGGTTTCCACCATATCCCACTGCAATTGCACCACCATACATTCCTCTAAGATCTTTTACGCCAACCGGACCATGAAGATATATCTTTCTGAGAAGTGATGCGCATCTTGTATACCACCAATCATTTTTCTGTGGTGGCTTGTCCGCATGTGAACCTGTCTTAACAAATGGGATCCAGCTTGGAACTGGGATTTGTTCACTTTTTAGAATCTCCGATAACTTATGAATCAGGATGTCAGGGGGTACATCATATGCTTTTGCCATGAAAGTGAAAATTTTGAGTTCGTCTTATAAATCATTGAGCTTTTGGTGTTTGCTTTGTAATGATCTTTCGGTATGTGTGATTGCAAAACCCACAAGTTACACGAATTGATTTTAGCGAAGTTCTACCCAATCTGATTCTTGCATTTATGCCAGGAGCTATGAATTTTTTACATTTTTTACAAAAGTTCATTCGTATATCATATGGCATTCTTATCCTGTGTTTTGTACTTAGTTTTTTTACAAGACTTGCTTGCCTCTGTGCTAAAGATGGGTTTGTTCTTGCATTTGATATAGCGTTTCGAATTAGAATCTCCATCCTCTCTAGTATGATTTGTCGTACTGCTGGCTTCATGTCAATTAAATAATGTCTGTCCCTTAAAATACAATCTTGCTCTCACTTGTTCTTGCCGAGTCTGCATTAGAATTAGTTCCTAAAGAACTGCAAAAACACAACTCTGTAGTTGCATATAGCAAGAAGATGGACAAAAAACCCTCACAAGTTCTTTTGGATGTGTCTTGGCACTTTGCAGCAATGAAAGGAATCAAAGATGAAATAAAACGCGGAAGGCCCGACTTGATTCATCTTTGTCTACTTGAAGCTTGTACTATTCCTTTATATTTTGAAAAAAAACTTCGTGTCTATGTCCATACAATAGATGATAAAGTAATTTTTGTTGGAGAAAATGTACGTCTACCAAAATCCTATCATCGGTTTGTTGGATTAATTGAGAAGCTATATTCTGCTGGAAAAATAGAGGAAGGTGGTAAAAAGCTATTGGAGGTTAAAGATATGACATTTAGTGATTTGATTGATAAAATTGATGCAAAGAATGTAATTGGACTTTCTACAAAAGGAAGAACGAGCTCTTATGAGAAGCTTGCACAAAACATTAACGAAGATTCATGCATTGTAATTGGTGGATTTTCAAAGGGACATTTTTCTGATAAGATGTTAAAAAGAGCAGACAATCTTGTTTCTGTCGATAAAAAATCTTTGGAAGCTCATGTAGTAATTTCTAGATTGTTGTATGAGTACGAAAAAAGAATTATTATGTAGATGAAAGATTGGCACAGTTAAGCGGTCGTAGTATAGTTTGGTTAGTACACTGGCCTTCCAAGCCCGTTACCCGGGTTCAAATCCCGGCGACCGCATTTTATGATTCTAGACTGAAATGATTCCAGCTGAAATAAGGTATTGAATTCCATTTGCAAATGTTTTATCATCTATCTTTCCCTCAAACCACCAAGCTGCATTTTGTTTAATCCATGAGGGAATCTTGCCAGAGCTCTGCTGCTTTACAGTATCAGGCACTAGAATTATTCCTTCTTGTATCAAATATTCGATTCCTTTGAGAAAATCGGTACTACTTATGGCGTCATCTGCCCACCACCCAGCGGTCCTTTTAACCCAATCCGGAATCTTTACTAATTCAGCTTTAGGTTTTGCCGTAGTTACAGATTCTTTCTCTGGGTTACCAAAGATGTAAAGCCACGCGGTACCAGATTGTGTCTTGTTTACTAAATTTCCAGACAGTACAATATCAGAGTTTGGAGAAGAAAATTCTGTATTAATAAGGTTAGAAGCTCTCAAAGTTACATGAATTCCAGATTTGATATACTCTGGATAATCATGTAAACTACCCATTTTTTTTGTAAACGCTCCATCGTTAGTTTCTTCTGGTTTAATTTCACCTACAATGATTATTCCTCCGGCTCTTTCAATAAGTTGACGAACAAACTTAGTCTGAAGTGGATTGATTATTTTATGATCCTTGTCAGAATATGAATAGTCAATTTTTCCTTCTGGTGGTTTGTTGCATACATCATCCCTCCATGTATCAGATGACGTAATAGCATCTATCATTAATTGACCATGTAATAGCTCATGATACAATATAACCAAGTTTTCAGCCTTTTTTATTCTAGGGTCTCTTTCTGCATCCTGAGTTAAATTAACAGGGTTTAGTCTTATCTCGTTGTCACAGTCAGTGGTTATCTTACCTTCCGATGTAGTAACAGTACATTGCCAAGTATACGTGCCACCTGTAGCCACACCTCCCTCATGAACTTGAGTTTCATCAAACTTGGCAAGTCTTGTTTTAACCACAATTACAACTAGATCATTTAGGTCAGTACTGTCACAGGGAAAAGATATTACAAGTCGTTCTTTAAACGTCTTTAGTACTTCACTTACATCTTTTTTTTCTATATCGAGCTTTTCAAACTCTGCAAGTAGCTTGTTGTATAACTCCTGTTCCTGTTTTGTAGGTACCATATACTCACCAAACACAGGAACAAGATTTGCAAACAATAATACCATAATAAAAAAGGCTATGAATTTCAACTATACAACAGATCCTACATGTAATAATTTAAGAATTGGGATTAAATTGTACTTGCTTTTTAAATTCCGCCCAAGCTGGTTTTGGGTGTTTATCAACATCGATTAGTCCTGTACCGCATAAGTACTCTGCAGTATTTTGTAATACAATCTCGTTTCCAAAGCTCACTTTACCAATGCTTGTATTCAAACCCTTCATGCATATGTCAATAGGTCTGTCATATTCTCTAAACCATGTAAGGAACTCAAAACGAGATTCATTTTCTCGATAGAAATCATATACTGTTTTTACAAAATCCACCTGACCATCTTGACTACCACCAATAGATTCTGCTGTGCTCCAACTAATTTCCATCAAAGCGACCTTTTTGTCTCCAGCAAGCTCGAGAATTCTCTCCAAATCTTTTCTAGCCTCTTGAGGAGTCTTGTTTATTTCGTTTAGTTTGTTTACAGGAAAGTATGAAAAGGCAACAAAATCACCCTGACTTAGCCTGCCAACTAGATCATCTTGCTCATTGTTGATTATTCCATGGAGTGAAAATGAGTTTCCAAATTTAACATCTGGATGTTTTTCTTTAAGTTTTGTATACACCCCCGTAAAAAACTCTTCATATTTTGGAATGTCATCTTCATGTTCCCGAAAATATGCATCAATTTCTCCACCTATTATCACGTGATCAATTATGTCATATCTTGACAGAATATTATCAAGAATTTTTACAGTTTTATCCTGTAAGTTTTCGTCAAGCTGTGGGATGCCCATCCAATCTGGGAAGGGGCCAAAGACACGATTATTTATTATTGAAAAGTAAAGTGTTATCTTGAGATCATTTTGTTTATTTAAACTCATTATGGTATCAGAAATCTTCCAATTGTATTCTCCTTTTTGTGGCTCAATTGTAGTCCAGAAAAGATAGACGTTGTTTCTGCCAATTCCTGTAGACGCAGCTTCAGTATATGCGTCTTTTAGATCTAAAAGAGTTGGAGTTTCAGTTGGAACTATTACATACAAACCAAGTTTTTCATCTTTTTGT
>CAYZOW010000023.1:0-16309 GCA_964480245.1 uncultured Nitrosopumilaceae archaeon
AAAGGTCAAACCATCGATCAGATAGCTCCCCTCTTTAAAAATGCGCCAGATTATAATGAACGAGTAACAAGATATCAAATTGAGCACATTGCAGGCACTTCTGGAAACAGAACAAAATATTCTTGTCCCTCATGTGACAAGCTTAAAAGTGAAAATCTCTGTTTTGAAATACCAGAATGTAGTGGTATTATTAATCCAGTCCAGTTTGGGAAAAAAAGAGTAACAAATGCTTGAAAAAAATGTAAGGTTTGTAGAGGATACCTTTAAGGAATATTACTTTAGCCATTTTGAATTGATTCACGTTCCTCCAAGAACGTCAGAGCGTGAGTTTGGATATCAAAAATTTAATGCTGGTATGATAAGGCACCTTGGTATAAAAAATGACAAAGAACTGCATCTTTTACTTATGACACAAATTCCTTCTGATGTATATTGTTCAAACGCATACTATTCTTTTCCAAATCTTCCAATGTCAGAAAAAGATTGGAAGGAAGCAGATCTGATTTTTGATATAGATGCAAAGGATCTTAAGCTTGATTGCAGAAAGGAACACACCTGCCTTAAGTGTAGCACCTGCCAAAATGTCACAACCCAACAGTCTAGCTGTTCCAAATGTGGTTCTGATAAATTTGAGACTCTATCATTAACATGCCAGAACTGCATAATTGAATCAAAGAAGGAAGTGAAAAAACTTGTTGAAATATTGACAGAAGATCTTGGAATTAAAAAAGAAGAAATACAAATTTATTTTTCGGGGAACGAGGGATTTCACGCCCATGTCACAAATACTGAATATAAAAATCTGGATTCTAGAGAAAGAGCAGACTTGGCCGACTACATAATGTTCAACGGAATAATTCCAGAAACTCTTGGTATGAGTAAACAAAATAGCTCTAAACTATCACTTCCAGATAAGGAAGAAAAAGGGTGGCGTGGCAAAGTCGCAAAGGAGATCTTTGGCTCAAAATCCAAGCGACCAAAAATCATTCAAGAGATACTTGCAGGTGGATATTCATTCTTTCAAGCAAGACTTGAAGAGATGAGGCAGACAATAGGAGTTCGAATAGACCCAAAAGTGACAATGGATGTACATAGAATATTCAGGCTAGGTGGTTCAATAAACAGCAAGAGTGGTCTTTCAAAGGTATTATGCAAAGACTTGGAAAGCTTTGATCCATTTTCAGATGCATGCTTACTTGATGATGAAAAAGTTGAGATTTTGGCAAACTGTCCTCTTTTGTTCAAACTCAAAAATCAAAAATATGGACCATATTTCAACGAGACTATTTCAATTCCAAAATATGCTGCAGTATACATGATCTGCAAGGGAATTGCAGACATTCCATAAAAGAACCCAATCTTGAAAATTGAGATTATGCCTAAAATTGATTATCTCAATGGACTTGATAGTATTATACAGACACAGTTACTTGGTAAGACATTAATTTGACACAAATCAAGGTAGCATGATTTTGTACAGCTCCTCTACTGAAAACAGTTCATCATCGCCTGATGCCGGAAGATATGTCAGAATAGGACTTGCGGCACTGATAGGTATAGTGATCTTTGTCATCGTTGGTAACCAAGCCGTAACTTTATTTATGAATATAAACGAATTTGGTGATCTCTTTACAAAACCATTACTATATTCGATCCTTTCTGCCCTCGTCCTTTCTTCTATAGTGTTAATCAGAATCAATATCAAAAACCGATCATCTATTGCATGGTATGTAATTCATACAGCAATTACATTTCTGAAAAAAGGAGAAAGCAACTCAATAACTGCAAACATTACAAACTTTAAAGATTACAGACTTAGTATTCCAAATTTTGTAGTATGGCAGATTACAAAAGTCTTGCTCTTTGGGGCACTCTTTAGCAACCTGATGTTTGGTTTTGCAGTACAGTATCTGCTTGAAGGAAACAATTTGGGAATTGAAAGTATCTGGGAATTGTTTTCACTTCCATTTGTAACTCCTCCAACTGATCCATCGTATGCCCTAGAAAGGGTGGTACCAATGATTCCGACCCTTACAGTTTTAGTTCCACCAATACTTGCAGCAATTGGCTTGCGCTTGGTGCTATATGTTGGATTACATTCTATCATAAAGGTAGTAACAAACTATGTGTATGATGTATCAAAAGGCAAACCAAGATTCTTGGACTATATAGCTACAATTGAAGGCATAATTGGTATAGGAATAATATGGGCCGGCATCAACATGTTTTTCACAGATCAAATAGATTACAACACAAGATACTCTATAGGAGGTACACTTGCTGCAGGATCTGGCCTTATCGTATTTTATTTTGTGGATAAATACAGATCCAAAGTCATCATTCAACCATCAAAGCGGGATATCTATGTGCGCGTACTAACAATTCTTGCTATTGGAGTAATTGCTGGCTCCATAATGGCTGTTAACAATAGCATTGCGGATGCAAAAAAGATTGAATATCTTGGTCCTTACAAGGCTCAACAGATTGGAATAAACCGATATCTTGGTCAGCTTGGAGAAATTAAGATCAATAGTCATGATGTCAAGCTAGAATCTGTTTCTCCAAACAATATTAAAAATTACATAATGCAAAATGAAGAGGCTCTTACCAACATCAGAGTATGGGATTGGGATGCCGCCTTTGCAAAACTAAAGCCAGAGATTGGACTCATACCATACGTTAACTTTGAAGATAATGACATTTTGAGATTCAATGACAGGCTCTACTGGACAGCATCAATGAAACCAGTTCTACCAGAATCTGTAAGTCTAGAGAACAGATGGTATAACGAACACCTTGTCTATACCCATGTTCCAAATGGATTTCTTACATTGGAGGCAAGTAATGGTACAATAATTGATAGCAGTAAACTCTTCACACAGAGATCTATCTACTATGGAGAAGGTGGTCTTTTCCACGAAACTTGGGCTGCCTATCCAACTGAGCGAGGAGATACAACAGCAGAACTAAACAATGCATTTTACGCAGGAAAAGGTGGCTTGGATGTAGCACCACCACTAAGCCAAATCTTTGAGCCAAACTTTCTGCTTTCTTATCCAACTGACCCAATCCACATCATGCGATACCGAGACATTCAAGATAGAATGGAAACATTATACCCATATTTCCAATACCATCTATTTGGTCAAGAAGTAGATTCTCTACCTGTGACTGACGGTCAAAGAACCTACTGGCTTGTTCCATTGATAGTGGGTTTTGATACCCACAATGTTCCTTGGACAGTTAGCAATCCATACCTTAGGCTAGTTGGTTATGCTTTAATCGATACCTACGATGGTAACACCACTCTCATAAAAACTGGAGACGATTTCTTCACGAACATGTTTGTAAGCCAATATGCTGACAAATTTATTGAAACACCAGCTTGGCTTGAAGAGCAGATAAGATATCCTGAGGAGCTCTTCAACTGGAAAGTTGAAATGTACAACATCTATCACGTTACTGACACTTCAACATTCATACAAGCAAAAGAATTCTATGAAGTTCCAGAAGGACTTGGAGCATATTACATACAGGCTAAACCGCCAGGATTTGATGAAAGTACGTATGTCGGATTACTCTCACTTGAGCTCCGTGGTTCTCAGGGAAGAAACCTTGCAGGTTTTATGATTGTGGAAAATGATCTAAAGAACTTGGGTAAGATGCAGTTTTACCAAGTACCATTAGATTCTGAGACAAAGCTCCTAGGTCCAACTGCAGTGCGTGAGGCACTGGATAGGGATCCAGATTTTGCACAGCTAAAAACATTGCTAAGAAATCCAAGGATTGGCGACAATATTCTATATAGAATTAGTGATCATGACGTCTACTTTATACCTGTGTACACCGCTGGTGCTGGGGGGGTCGTAACCCAGCTTGGCACGATAGCAGCTGTTGGTGCCGCATTTGATGGAGAATATTATGTTGGAATGGGAAACACTGCACAACAAGCATTTGAGGCATATCTTGCAAAACTCTCAGGAGTTGCACCATCAATCACCGGTGGCTTTGTGGGACTTGACAAAGATACTAGGATAGAGACACTAAAATCCTTATTCCAAAACGAAAACATCAACATTGTCAGTCCAACATCGGTACAGATTCCACTCTCATTTGAGGAAGGCAAGACTACTTTCTTCCAAGAATCCGATCTTGAAGAAACTAAGAAGCTAGTCTCTAAATTCATTGATGATTTTGTAAAACCACGAACCGACAGAGTAATTGTCTGGGAAACAGAAAATAGTATAAATTTCGGGTCTATCGTGTTTGTGGAAAACGTGCCAGAGATGCATTATATCTCAATTGAGGTAGGCAAGTAGTTGCTTTTAGTTGTAGATAACGGTTCTGTCTACACTAAAACACTTTTGAATTTTTTACTTGAAAAAAAGATAGAATTTATTTCTCTTACTTTTGATAAAGTAATTCTTTCAGATCTGCACAAATATTCTAGCATAATTCTTTCTGGTAGACAAAAAAATGATCCTCTAATGAATGCTATTAATTCAAAAATAATTAGGCATGTAATTTCAGAAAAGAGGACTCTTCTTGGAATTTGTTATGGTGCCGAAATTCTTGCATTGACTCTTGGTGGCACGCTTTTGAGGATGCAAAAAACACACACAGGAACTCAAGAAATTGAAATAGTAAAAACCAATCCTCTTTGTAGTGGAAAAATTACTGTTTTTGAGAGCCATTTATACATGATATCAAAGATTGACAGTCTCTTTGAGCATATTGCCAAATCTAACGTATGCAAGTTTGAAATAATCCAATATCATGACTCTACTATTTTTGGAACTCAATTTCATCCAGAGATGAGTGATGATGGTAAACTCCTCTTAGAGAAATTTATTGCGATTTGATGGTTTTAATATCTAATACCAGCTAGGATCAATCTTGGAATCAGAGCATATGCTTTTTCTACCACTTGTAGAAGAAGACGAAGAAAACATTTGTCTTCCACTTGTGATTACTGTTGTTTCTAGATACTGGGGGCTGGATTTACCATTTTCGGAGGCAAAGGAGATTGCAAAAAAATATCCAAACATAAGAGGAAGCATAATGATAGAAGGAATTGAGCTTGCAGAACGACACGGTCTGGCAAGTCTTATTTTAAATTCGACCATCAAAGAATTGAAAAAAACAATAGATATGGGTATTCCACCAATAGTTATCCTTCCGGGCATACAAGACACAGTGCAACACGCTTCTATCATTTCAGGATATGATGAGGTGGAAAAAACGATCATGCACTACTTTCCACATCCTGATACAGTTGGCGCGATTCCAGAACAAAAATTTGATCAACAATGGGCAGAAGATGGTAGACTGATGCTTCTTGTTGCACCACCAGATATACTTTCTAAGGTAAATCCAGAAAATAAAGAAATGGAAAGATCAAACAGGCTTTGCTTTATTTCAGAAAGGCTCCGTTTGCAGAGAAAATTAGAGGATGCAATAAATGTCCTAAAAAAAGCAATTGAAATAAGTAAAAACAACTCTACTGCACTCTGTCTTCTAGGTGGAATGCTAAATGATCAAAACTCTCCTGATGCAGTACAATACTATCAAAAAAGCATAGAATACAACAAGCAATGTTATCTTGCGTATCGTGGTCTTGGAAATTATTACCTAAAAATAAAGGACTATCCAAATGCAGAGATGTATTATTCTAAGTCGATTGCAATAAACCCAAACAGGTTTGGCCCAATTTACAAAAATCGTGGTTTGGCAAGGTTGGAACAAAATAAAAAAACTGCAGCAAAAGAAGATTTTAAGACCTATCTAATACAGATGCCAAATGCATCAGACCGAAATAACATACTTGAAGCAATAAAAGAATTGTAATTATTATATTATTATATCCCAAGAGGTTACAATAGAACAATTAAAGTGATTACATGGATTGCATTTTTTGTAAGATAGTACAAGGAAAGATTCCTTCAAGAAAAATAATGGAGACAGACAAATCATTAGCATTTTTGGATGCATTCCCATTAACAAAAGGTCACATACTTGTTATTCCAAAAAATCATTATGTTAAGATTCAAGAAATGAAAAAAGAGGACAATACAGACCTCTTTGATACTGTAAGAATTATGGCAGGCAGAATAGAGCGCTTGGCATCTTCTTCACTTATAGCAATTCACAATGGTAAAGAAAGTGGGCAGGAAGTTCCACATGTTCATGTCCACATAATCCCACGTAGTACTGATGATGGTGCAGGTCCAGTTCATAGTATGTTTAGACAAGGGCCAAAGCTTACTGATAGTGAATTTGAAGATCTTGCACAAAAACTTCGAGACAAAAATTAAGATTTATACTTGGAAAATTTGTGTTTGTAGCAGTGTACGATTTCGACTCTGTCTATATAGGAAAGCCAGCAATAGAACTCACTGTAGACAGATGGGTTCAGGGAAATCCAACCACTCTTGCAGAACTTAGGGGAAAAGTTATCTACATTAATTTTTTTCAAATGCATTGTCCTGCCTGTCTTGCCCATTCGCTTCCACTAGCTGCCGTTTGGTACAAAAAATATGCACAAAAAGGTCTTGAAGTAATAGGTTTGCATACGGTTTTTGAAGACTTTGAGGAACAGTCTACTAGTAATTTTGAAAAGTTCGTAAAGGAAAGTAGTTTGCCTTTTAGGATTTGTATAGACAAGCCAACAGATGGTCAAATTATT
Organism: uncultured Nitrosopumilaceae archaeon; assembly: GCA_964480245.1. Taxonomy (GTDB): domain Archaea; phylum Thermoproteota; class Nitrososphaeria; order Nitrososphaerales; family Nitrosopumilaceae; genus JBBDNF01. Next base: position 6,686 of record CAYZOW010000023.1, read on the forward strand.
CCAATTACAATGCAGGCATATCAGACAGGTGGGACACCAGCATCTGTTGTTATTGATAAAAAGGGAATAATACGGTTCAAGAGGTTTGGTTATTACGATCAAAAGTCTCTTGATCTTCTGCTTGAAAAACTCTTGGCAGAATGAGATTTGTAAAACACTCATAACCCAATTAAATGCGGAGTGCGGGATTTGAACCCGCGACCTTCAGCTTGGGAAGCTGACGTCGTGCCAGGCTGGACTAACTCCGCCCAATGCAAGCTGGATACTTAGCATTATATAGTTTAATTACCAAAATGATGTATGGATGCGAAATGTCCAGAGTGTGAAAAAATCGCAATGCTTGATGATGATGTAACAAATGTTAAATGTCCTTATTGTGGTTTTGAGGCAAAATACGATGAATATCTAAAAATAATGAAGCAAAGAGCGGGTGACTTGGTAAGTAACTTTAATCCTGACAGAGCTGGATATTAAATTACCAAAACGAGCCCTTGTCTGAACAATCAAGGTGTGCACCACAGTTAATACAAAACATGTGACAGGCTTGCATTGAGATCATAGGTTTTTCACATTTGGGACATTTGATCTCTTCTACCATGATTTCATTTTATACAAACGATTATTTTAAAGGATTTAGGTACAAAGATTAATTAATAGTGTAAAGACTTTTTCCAAATGCTTGGCCACATTTAAGATTACAATCTCTGATAAAAAAGGAAAATGTATAACAAGGGAACTAAAAGAAAAGGACGCAAATCCACTTTTGGGTTTGCAGATAGGATCTGAAGTTGATGCAGCCATAATAGGTCAACCCGGCAAGATAAAAATAACAGGTGGAAGTGATAAATCAGGCGTGTCAATGCGAGCTGACATCCACGGTGGAGCAAGAAAATATATTCTATTATCAAAAGGTGTTGGTCTTCAGGATGCAGAAAAGGGACAGCGTTTTCGTAAGCTTATACGAGGAAATATAATCACAGAAGAGGTTTATCAAATAAACTGTGTTCTAGATGGTGAATTAAAAATAGACGAAGCTGCACAAGCGGCACCTCAAGAAAAACAGGAAAAAGCAGAGAAGCCAAAAAAGGCATAAGTTAACATAGGTGATTTTTAAAGCTTGGATATTGCATTGGCGTGAAACTCTTCCTGATTGGTACATAAGAAAATACGGTCACCAGCCATGTGTTAACATTGGAACAGCTGGTCATGTTGATCATGGAAAGACAACACTTATCCAAGCCCTTACAGGAGTATGGACCAGTGCCCACAGCGAAGAGCTAAAGCGTGGTATCACAATTCGTGTAGGATATGCAGATGCAGCATTTTACAAATGCAAAAGCTGTGAGCCTCCATTAGGATATTCTGTCTCACCAAAATGCAATAATTGTGGAAAGGAAAGCGAACTATCAAGAGTTGTAAGCTTTGTAGACAGCCCAGGTCATGAAAGCCTCATGGCAAACATGCTTTCTGGTTCTGCATTAATTGATGGCGCTATACTTGTGATTGCAGCCAATGAAAAGGTGCCACAGCCACAGACAAAAGAACACCTACTTGCTTTACAAACACTTGGCATACAACAAATCGTACTTGTACAAAACAAAGCAGATTTGGTTTCCTATGAAGACGCTATAGCAAACTATACTGATATTGTAAAGTTTGTCAAAGGAACAAACGCTGCCAAGGCACCAATAATTCCAATTTCTGCTCAGTCAAAGTTAAACATGGATGCTCTAATTGGTGCAATAGAGTCCACAGTTGAGACTCCAAAAAGGGATGAATCAAAAAACACCATCATGCACGTATTACGTTCATTTGATGTCAACAAGCCTGGCGCAAAAATAGAGAATATTAAAGGAGGTGTTATAGGCGGAAGTATAACCCAAGGCACATTCAAGGTGGGAGATGAAATTGAGATAAAGCCAGGACTTGCAAACGAGAAAAATGCAACCTATGAGCCAATAATGACAGAGATCTCTTCACTTGGTACAGGTGCAGGCCTTGTTGATGAAGTAAAATCTGGAGGTCTTGTTGCTATAGGAACAAAACTTGATCCTTCAATGACTCGAAGTGACTCTTTGATTGGTTCTGTGATTGGCAAGCCAAATACTCTACCAGAAAATTCTTCTAGCGCAAAAATCGAAGTAAATCTCTTTGATAAAGCAGCGGGGTCAGTAGATGAGATAAAAGTTTCATCTGTACAAATAGGTGAATCATTAAGATTAAGCATAGGCACAGCTCCTGTTCTTTCTAAGGTAACTAGTGTCAGGGGAGGAAAAGTAGAAGTGCAATTTAAAAGACCTGTCTGTCTTTTTGAAAAAGGAAGAGTTGCAATAAGTAGAAGAATAGCAGAAAGATGGAGACTAATTGGTGCAGGTGTAATAATTGGTTAGAGTTATCTGTGATACAAGTTTTTTGATGATTCTTGCTTCTAAAAATATAAAAAACATATCAAACCTTGATACAGAGATTGGAACAATCGAATTTATGGTACCAGACATAGTCGTAGAAGAGCTTGAAAAAATCTCTAAGAGTACCAATCTTAAAAAAAAACTTCCGCTTCTGTTGCTATAAGAACAATAAAAGATTTTAAAAAAATCAAAATCTCAGGAAGTTCTGTAGATGACGCTATAGTCTCATACATAAAGAACCATAAGGGAATTATAGCCACAGTAGATATCGATCTTAAAAAAAGAATAAGAAATTTTGGTGGTTCAATTCTTTCTCTAGCAAATGACAGAATTGTTTTAGAGCCCAGCAAGATTTAACTTGATCAGAAGTTAATTTCTAACAATGTTTGAATACAAAGGAATTAAAATAAGATGGTATGGTCATGACACCTTTACGCTCGAAAAGGGACTTACAATTTGTATAGATCCATACAAATTATCAAGGCCTATACATCCAGATATCATATTGATCTCACATAATCATTTTGATCATCTAAGTTTGGATGATCTGAAAAAAATCTCATCTGTTAATACGATAATTGTTGCCGCAAACGAATGTATATCACAACTCTCCACGATTCCATCGAAAGAAAGAATAGGTCTCACACCAGGACAAGAAAAAATACTAAATAATATCAGAGTAGGAGCCATTCCTGCATACAATATAGACAAGATAAACCCTGACACAAGTAAGCCTTTTCATCCAAAAGAAGACAACAAGATTGGTTTTGTTATCGATATAGAGGGAGTATCAATTTACCATACTGGTGACTCAGATCTTATTCCAGAAATGACTGATCTTAAGCCAGATGTCTTGCTTGTTCCTGTTAGCGGAACATATGTGATGACTGCAAAGGAAGCTGCAAAGGCTGTAGAGAAAATAAAGCCAAAGATTGCCATACCAATGCACTATGGAACCATAGTTGGCAGTGAAACCGATGCAAAAGAATTCAGAGATATGGTAAAGTCATGTGAAGTGCAAATTCTTACAAAAGAGTAAATAAGCCCAACAAATTCCACTCAAATTAGATTGATTTCTAATACAAAATTATTTAAAATTGGCAATTTTGACTTTTATCTACATCACTTATTAATTGTTGGCATCCTTGCTATTTCCTTTTCCATATCCACTATGGTCAGGTCTCAAGCATTGGATTATGGCTTTGAGCTAAACGAATTTGATCCTTTTTTTAATTACAGAGCATCAAAATATCTTCTAGAAAATGGCATAGATGCATACGTTAACTGGCATGATGACATGAGCTGGTACCCAATAGGAAGAAATATTTTCGAGACATCACAGGTGCCACTGCATTTTACTGATGTATTCTTATATCAGATTTTTGGAGCTGGTTTAAGCCTCTATGATTTTACTATAATATTTCCTGTTGTTTTTGGTTCGTTTACCGCAATAATCGTATTTGCACTAGTCCGGGTAATAGGTGGTACAACTGCAGGTCTTTTTGCTTCACTTTTTTTTGCACTCTCTCCAGGAATAATAGTGAGGGGTACAATAGGCTGGTTCAAATCAGAGCCCCTTGGACTTTTTTACGGATTATTAGCACTTTATCTCTTTCTTAGTGGACTAAAATCACAAAACCACAAAATCGCTTTTGCAAAGTTAATTGGTGGTGGATTGTTTTTGGCAATTGGCTTTGCCTCATGGGGAGGAATTCAATTTTTCCTTATACCATTAGCATTGTTTATTATCGTACTTCCATTCATTAGAAAAGATCATAAATTCCTGATCTGGGCAATACCTGTCTTCGTAGCTGCTACAATGGCAGGTTCGGTTGTCTTTGCCAGACCGGGTCTTAGTTTTATAGCAGGTATAGGTGGATTTGCACTCATTGGACCAACCATATTTCTAGTTATTCTAACATTTATCCAGAAATTTAGCAGACAAGAAACCAGCATACGGAACAACTTGATGTTTTTAGGAGGAGCTGTGATAGCCGGGTTTGCAATAATTTCATCTAACATTTTTTCATTACCAAGCTTTCGTTATCTTAATGCAATAAATCCATTACTTACCACACAAGATCCATTAGTAGATTCCGTGGCAGAACACGCAACGCCAACACTTGCTCAATCATTCACTTTTCTGTCAGTACTTCTGCTGTTTGCAGGGCTGGGGGCATGGCTTATTTTTAGAAAAGGAATAGAAAATCAGAACATTTCTTTACCAGTCGGGATTAAAAATGAGATGACAGTATTTGCGTTGATCATAGGTCTTATCGGTGTTTATGCAGGTGCAACTTTTGCAAGACTAGAACTTTTTTCAGCCATATCTGTGATTATACTTTCATCAGTTGGGTTGGCTGTCATAACATCTGAGGTACTAAAAAAAGGTATTACACAAGGCAAAAAATCAATCCGTGTTCCAGGAAAAATTACTAAAATATCTTATGTTGCTATTATAGTTGCCCTCCTTCTGGTGCCTACTGTTTTTCCAGCAAATGCGAATTGGATATCAATGGTAAAAGCTCCGCCAACTATTCTTAACGGAGGATCTAATTTTGCTATGGCAACAGATGATTGGCCAGCAAGCTTGGAATGGATAAAAAATAACACACCAAAAGATGCTGCAATTGCTGCTTGGTGGGATTATGGGTACTGGATAACCACATTGGGAGAGAGAAAATCACTTGCAGATAATGCTACCATTCACACAAACATAATAGCCAACATAGCAAAAATGTTCCTAAGTTCTCCTGATCAAGCATGGAAGATGCTACAAGAAATGGATGCAGATTATGTTCTTGTATATGTGGTTGGACAAAAGCTTGTTTCAAATGATCAAGAGCTATACATACTTGGTGGTGGTGGTGATGAAAGCAAAAAACAGTGGTTTATTCGTATTGCAGGAGAAGATACATCTCAGTTTATTCAAAATGATGGCTTTACTCCTAACGACCACTTTTGGGAAAACACCTTACTAGGAAAAATGTTCCCATTCACAGTTCTTACTTATGTTGATTTTAACACAAATGTTCAATCTGAAACTTATCAATCTGGATACAACGCTATATATGCTAAAACGATAAAGTATGATACTGATACTGGTCCCCTAAAACTTGTATATTCTTCACCTAGTTTTGATAGAAAAGATGCAGGTCCAATTTCAGCAGTACTAGTGTATGAAGTCAACCACGATTATGTAGTGTCAGAAACAACCCAGACTAATCTAGAAACAGAATCAGTGGTCAAACCCAATGGAGATATCACTGTTTTATCTACTTCGTTTGGTGATATAGTAATTGATTTCAAAGAAGATGTTGCACCTCAAACAGTTGCTAACTTTAAGAAACTTGCAAGTGGGGGATTTTATGATGGGACGTTATTTCATAGAATAGTTCCAGGTTTTGTCATCCAGGGTGGAGATCCAAATACAAAATCAGGCCCTCGTGATACGTGGGGAACAGGTGACCCTGGATATAAGATCCCACCTGAATTTAGCAACCTCAAACATAAAAAATACATAGTGTCCATGGCTCGTGGGGCAGATGTTGACAGTGCTGGCTCTCAATTCTTCATAATGCTTGATGATGCTCCATGGCTAGATGGTCAGTATACAATATTTGGTGAAGTGATATCTGGTAAAGAGGCAGTTGATAAAATAGCATCCTTAGAGAGAGATAGCACTACGGAACAGCCAATAGATGCTGAAACAGCCCGTATAAAGAAGGTAGTTATTCAAACTGCAGACTCTACACCTCCGTAGGAGAACATTTCAGTAAATTTAGAAAATGTTGGAATGAATACAACATAGCGCTTACTTATATCGATCAGAAATGCGGTATCTTGCGTATTTATCATCCGGAGAATATTTTCCAGGATGAACTGTCATGGTTTTGTTACCACATTGAGGACACTCATCCTTTAGAGTATATCTCTTGCAGCTAGGACACTTGCGCATCTGAAATCTCATGTTATCCCTCGCGAGTCTTCTTTGATTCTTCTCTTGTGAATTTGTATGTGCCACCATTCTTTTCTATAGCAGTTTGAATTAGTGAAAGGACTGGTTTGAGTGCTTTCTCAGCTATCTTGAAATTTTGGGCAGAAATTGAAAGTCGATATTTTGGTGCACCAATGTAAGTTATTTCTATAACCACGTCTTTCTTTTCTATAGCGTCAAGGAGTGCATTTTTTATGATTTCGATCCCATTGGGTTTTGTACATGTAAGCTCTAAGATACCACGTATCTCTACATGCGGAACTTGAATTTTTGAACTGATCTCTTCTATTACAGAAAGTACTTTTTTGGACAAGTTAATACCATCCAAGACGCCAATTCCCTTCGACGCAATCTCTGAAAAAGCATCATAAACCGAACCAAACTTGTCAATAATAATTTCATCCAACTTTTCTATTTCTGTTTGAGAAAGATTAGCCTTTGTCTTTAGGCTTTCAACAAGAACTTGTTCTTTTTCATTTCTTTTTAGCTCAAGAAGTTTTTTTTTCTTTTGATCACTTGAAACCTGTTTTAAAGACAGATCTATCTCGGATCTTGCTAAACTTACACGCTTTACTAGGAGAACCTTTTTCTCTCCAACTTTGACAAATTTTTCTACATGTCGGATCCAACCAGTTGCAATCTCTGATATGTGCAAAAATCCTTGAATGTTATTGTATTCATCAAGACTAACATACGCTCCTTGATCCATAATCTTTGTGACTGTAGCAACAACAATCTCACCTACCTCTGGGAGTTCCTGAACTTCAGTTGTCATAATGTTTAAAATTTTTATTGCTTAATTTAATGTTGCTGGTTAGAAGTCAATCCCTTTTTTGGCTTTTATTCCAGTGTTAAATGGATGTTTAATCTCTCTCATCTCCGTAACAAGATCTGCAGCTTCTATAATTTCTTCTTTTGCATAATTTCCTGTAAGTACTAAATTCACATGTGGCGGTTTGGTTTTTATCATATCTAAAACATCTTCTAGTTTTACCAGTCCAAGATTGACGGCATAGTTTATTTCATCAAGTATTACAACGTCATAATTTTCTGATCTAATTTTTTCCCTACTTATACGAAGAGCTTCGTCAGCAATTTTTTTATGCTTTTCAATCGGAGTCTTGTCGTCAATAATTCCAACAAAACCCTTTCCTATTGCAGTCAATTCAAACTCTGGTTCAAGTCTTTTTGATGATGTCATCTCACCATAATGCCAAGATCCTTTAATGAATTGTATCATACAAATCTTGTAATTATGACCTACAGCTCTTAATGCAATTCCAAGGGCAGCAGTTGTTTTTCCCTTTCCCTTACCTGTGTATACTATAACAAGTCCATCTTCCCCCATCCTTTTTTTGGTTTCAGCTGCAAACTAAAAAGATTAGGGTCTTCAAACTAGCGATCTTAGAAAGATCAAATTTTGCCTAAATAATTACAAAGTAGGTAAATCTTTCCCATAAGATTCTCTGTATATAGAATATGTGCGTAGAAGGAGACTATGGCAGAAGCTGGTCTTGGGTACTATGGTGCCATGATAGGTGTCATGATTGCGTTGGCTGTAGTTTGCTTTAGCTTACGCACTAAGCGACCACATGGACCTTCAGCCGAAGCTGGAACATAATAGCATTTGATAAAGAGGTTTTCCCCTTTTACTAGTGGGGACTGAGTTCAAGCACCTATTTAAATAAAATTCTGTAATATTGATGAGAATTGGAAATACCAAGAATAGTAGTTGCAGGAACAACGAGCAGTGTTGGCAAGACCTCAATTACTACAGCAATTATACATGGTATAAAAAAACATGGATACTCTGTACAGCCCTTTAAGGTAGGACCTGATTTCATAGACCCAAGTTATCTCTCAACGGTTTCTGGAAGATTAGCCAGAAATTTGGATCCATGGTTAATGGGCTCACAAGGGGTTGTGAAAAGCTTTGTCAAAAATTCTGATTCCGATTTTTCTGTAGTAGAAGGTGTTATGGGTTTTTATGACGGGTTTTCTGGCACGACCAACTTTTCAAGCACATATCATGTTGCTAACATTTTAAAAACGCCAGTGATTCTTGTTTTAGATGCAAGCAAAACAGCAAGATCCATAGCTGCAATAGCCCTTGGATTTACAAAATTTCAGAAAAATTCTAGAATAATGGGATTAATTTTAAATAAAATAGGTAGTAAAAAACACGAAGAGCTTTGTAGGCAAGCTCTAGCCACACTAAAGTTACCAATACTTGGTGTGATTCCTAGGAAGACTAATCTTACAATGGAATCAAGACATCTTGGACTGATTCCAGTCAAAGAAAGTCAGGCCGCCCAATCTAAGATACGAATAATTGCAAAATCAATTTCTGATTTTATTGATATTGATAAAATAATTCAAATGGGGAAAAAAGCACCACATCTTCCAAAAATTTTACTGGATAAAAAACCAAAACACAAAACAACAATAGCTGTTGCTTTGGATGAATCCTTCAATTTTTACTATCAAGACAATCTTGACGCTCTGAGAACAGAAGGGGCTATGATTAAATTCTTCAGTCCTGTCTCAGACTCGAAAGTGCCTAATTGTGATGGCATCTACATAGGAGGTGGATTTCCTGAAATTCTTGGAAGTTCTCTTGAAAAAAATCAAGGAATGCAAAAAACCATTAAAAAGCTCGCTGAAAATGATGTTCCCATATATGCGGAATGTGGTGGATTGATGTATCTTACAAAATCTATTGACTATAATTATAACAAATTCAAGATGGTAGGACTCTTTGATGCTACAACCAAAATGCAAAAAAGGCTTAAACTAAATTACACTAAAGCTACTGTCTCTCACGATTGTCTTATTTCAAAGCCCTTTAAAATAATACAGGGCCACGAATTCCACTTTTCTGAACTAGAATCATTACGTAATGATATTAAATTTGCGTACAATCTATCTGTGGGTATAGGTATAAAGAATAGAAAAGATGGCTTGATGGAGCATAACACACTTGCTTCCTACACACACCTACATTTTGCAAATTCATCTTTTGCAAAAAACTTTGTGCAAAACTGCATTAAAAATTCAAGAAGATGATTTTTCTTTTAAGAGCTTAAAGAGTGCGTTAACTATTGCTGAAGCACATGGGCTTCCACCCTTGCGACCCATGTTAGTAATGTAGGGAATTTGAAGTGTTTGTAGGTCCTCTTTTGATTCTACAGCACATACAAAACCTACAGGAACTCCAAT
>CAYZOW010000024.1:0-15861 GCA_964480245.1 uncultured Nitrosopumilaceae archaeon
TCCAGGAAACTGCTCAGGGTGGTATTCTGTATCTGGAAAATTTTTTGTTATTGCATTGAGATCAATTCTTTGATCAACAGATGCTGAGGCCACAACATTTACAATGCTGACTATTGGCTTTGTTTGAGGCATATTAAGTTCGATATATCTCCATTATATATACCGCAAAACGTCTTGGTGTACAGATGATCTAATTTTTAGACGCAAGACCGAACGTTATTGAAAAATTTATTTTTTCTATACCAATGCTGGTCAAACATAATTTATCAGTAATCTCTAAAAACACAGGAATCAACCTAATTTCACGAAGAAATGGGTCGAAAATACGACCATAATAGTTGCTTACATCGGATTCGATACTAAACCTATTTTCTTGAAATCAAACCAAACCCAATGACTGAAAAAAGCAATTCAAATGTTGGATTGGCTTGCAGAAACCAATGCCAAAATGAGAGAGGGTTTGCTTGCCGCTGACAAACCTTGGAACAAAGAACCTGATATTATCCACCGTTTGGTCGTCGTACTAGCGGAACTATCAGGAAGAGACACTGAAATTCTTGCCAAAATAAGAAAGGAATTGGAAGTAAAATGCAAGCATCCAAAGAAATTTAGAGATATAGATCCTAAAAGCAGATCATACTGTGTATGCTGCAATCAAGATCTATAATTTCAATTTTTTATATACAAACAACATGATCCAAAAAAAGAAATTGATTTCTAGGCAAATTAATACTCCGTTTCAGAGGAATAGGCTAGGTTAATTAACAGTTATAATTTCAGCACCATTGGGCGGGGGTCGCCTAGCCTGGTAGGGCGTGGGATTGCTAATCCCATGTCCGTAAGGACCCGTGGGTTCGAATCCCACTCCCCGCGCTTTTTGTAAACCAAACGCTTAGACTTAATAATCCGCAAATAGGATGCTGGAACATTGGTAAGAAGGAAGACCGTAAAACCAAAGGTTAGCGGACCAAGAAATGTAACCACTGGGTTATGTCCAAAATGTGGCACAATTGGCAAGATTTTGATAATAGGTGCAACAGGTATGGAAAAAGGCAAGTGTCAAGCTTGCAATGCAGAATTTATATTATAGCATAAAATTTGACCAAACTCGCAAAAAAATGACCCATAAATTTTTAAGGTCATTTTCATCCTTTAGATTGGTATGAGCAGCGAAACTGAAGATTCAATCTATGAGAGGGTTGCAAGACTTGAAGATGAAGTTGCTGCTCTGAAAAATGAAATAGATGTGATAAAAGGTGCCATACGCAACAAGATAGCACGCCATGAGATTGACAAGATTAAAAGCGGAAAGGATATCACCTCTATTATTGACTGATTCTCTCTTTAATACTTCTTATCAAATCCAAAACAAAATCAGCATCTTCAGCTTCTGGTGATAACTCCAGATATTTATTCAAAGATTTTATTGCACGATTATGGTGCAATAGCCTTGATTCTATAATGCCCATATCCCTTATTTCTTCTGGGCAGTCAGGCTCAACTGCTAGGATCATATTTATGCAATGCATAGCCATGTTGTAGTTAAACGATTGTGTGTAAGAATTTTTGAGGTTTCTAACTATCCTTATGAGAATTTTCTCATGCTCGGTTTCATTTAGGAATTCTGGCAAAAACTGAACCCCGCCCCCATAGTTTCTATCCAAGATGTCCTGCAAATCATCTACCGTAAGCAACCGGCCTCTCCCATATGGATCGAGGATCATCTCCTCCGAATACTTGACAAGAACATGACTTGGAAAACCAACTAGACGTAAATCCAATCCAATATGTTTTGCAATTTCAGCATAAATTATGGAGAGAGTTATTGGAATTCCACGTTTTTTGTCTATTACCACATTAAGAAAATTGTTTTTTGGATTATAGTAATCATCCTGTTCTCCAGCAAATCCAAGAATATCAAACATGTGTTCATTTAACATGGATATCAAGTAGGTGGGATTTCTTACATCAGACAAAGAGGCATGCAATGTTTTTCCCACACTGTTTAATTTTTGGACGTATTCGTTTATGCTTAAATCTGGATATTCAAGTGTCTGCGCCAGCTTGAGACATTTCTCTACTAAGGTATATCTAGGATTTGAGACAAAGGACACCCAGTCGGCAACAATGGGATCAAAATCTTGACTCATGCCCTCTGAAGATAAATTTCTGGATTTTTTAGCTCTTTTGTTGTTGGTGGGTTGTCAATCAAAATACGATAGGTGTTCTTACCATACTTTGCAAACACAGTATCCATGAAGTCTTTTCCAATGCTCTTTCGTATTTGATATGTTGATATGTCCGCATTAGCAAAGTTGACAACGTAATTATGAAAGTCTTTGTCATCTTTTAGAATATTTTGTACTGCAAATTCTGCCATTCCTTCCGTTGTGGTAAATGCTGCATGGTGAGTCTGTATGGGCTTGAGCCATCGTTGATATATGTCAAGGATTTCTGGCAGCATCTCAGAAATTTTTGGATCTACGGTTACTTTAGTAAAAGTCATTACGTCTGGACCAAGTACACTAACAATGAAATTGTCTGGGTTTAGCATAAAAAAGAGGTTTGCTCTCCTAGCTATAGGAAATTCTTCAGGAACGAGGGGTATTTTGAGGTACTCAGAAAGTTTATTGATTGTGCTATCATCCAACGCCAAAATTGTCTTAGCAAGTTCTTCGTTTATCACATTTACTTCGCTAACTGCCTTTTTGTTTATCTCTTGAAGATTTATCTGGATTGAATGAATTTGTTCTTCAAGTATTGTCATCTTCAGGGCTCCAATATACCCAGCATTCACATGATCAAATTTGGATTCGTATGGAAGACCGCCTTTGTGGAGAATTATCTGAGGATAACTAGAGAGAACAAATTTGTTCAAAAATATCTTGGAGTCAAGATAGTCTCCATACGTAGTGGATATCTTGGAGATGTATGCTTTAGCATAGGTTGAATAGACAAAAAACTTGGCTATGTTATATCGCATAAGGGCGGCTATCTTATCGGCCTTTTCAAGAGCTATCGCACTGAAGAGCTCATCAACAAAACCCACTGAATCTTTTGGAGCAAAAACCTTCCTTCCCTTTAGTTTTTTGAACTCAACCAAATCTAATAGCTCGATTTTTACTTCAGGTGGTACTTGAATACCTGTAAAGTGTAATACTTTTTCTGCCATCTGTGGGAAAATGGCATCTGACAACACCTTGATTTCTTCAAACTTTACTTTGAAAGCTGTGTCTTGTGTAGCTTTGGTTAATGCTGATGTTATTTCTTTTTCTTCATTTATTTCAACTGATAGCTGATCTATCAACGCCAAAGCAAATTCGTCAAACTCTTCCATCTCAAATGGTGATAATCTGAACTAATTTAACATTAACCTCATCTAATTTTTAAAATACCGGGGGTGGGTTTCGAACCCACGACCTCCAGATTATGAGTATTACCCTTTGTGTGGACTGGCACTCTAGGCCAGGCTGAGCTACCCCGGCACGATTACGCCTATTTTTTTGATGCAATTAAATGTAGCTTAGCTGCTTGCAATTTTTTTCCAGTCAGTATCTACCTTGGTAACCCATTGGAACTTCTTCTGAAGAGCAGCAGTGTAAAGTTTCTCCCATTCTAACCCAACTTGGTCAGTCCATGCTTTGAAAACTCTTGGATCTATATAATTTCGAAGAGATGTTCCCAAATTATAGTCTCTTGTTTTTTCAACCAAATCAATTGTCAGCTTCATTTTTTCTTCTCTAAGTTTCAACTTCTCACGTTGCTTCTCAGTCTTGGGTGCGGTTTCTTTTAATTTCTTTAATACATCCCTTTTTTTCTGTAATGATTCTTCAAAATTCTTTGGAATGGTTCTCTTATGATTGCAGGTGATTGCAGCCTCAAGATTTGCTAGCTTGGCATGATAAATCTTGATATTTTCTGACTTGGAATCCAGTTCGTCCACCTTTTTGAGATAGTTCTTCACAACTATAGTCGCTAGGTAAGTTCTAAAGACTTTGGCAGTCATTCCCTTTACTATTTTTCCAAGAAATTCATTTACATGTCTTGATGTAATATCATGAAAAATTTGCTCATCTGGTTTTTTCTTTTCTGTTAATTTTTTCAAGTTTTCGTACAGCGTTTTCTCTTGAGCTGTAACAGGAATTGTTTTTTGCCATCTTACACTATCCTTTCCCAAAAAGTCAAATTCTATCAAATCAGGTTTCAGCTTGATGTGTTCCACTCTTAATGTAGTAGCACCAACTGTATCTGCTTCATCAGGATCTTTTTCGTCACCCACCCTCATTGAAGTCCTAAAGATTAACTCACAAACAGTTGCTATCCTTCTTACCTTTTCATCACGATTTGTCATCTCCTTTACGATCTTTTCTTTTACTGTCTTAATATGATCAGCAAGCTTGATTGCCTTGTCATACTTCATCTTGTCCCGTTCTTGCTTTAAATCAGCCGTATCAGAAAGCCAGACATATTTACGCTTTTCAGTAAGATAATCTTCCCAGCTAGCTAACCACATAAAATCAGACTCATGGATTATCTTACCCCAGTTGCCTTCTGGCACTTTGGCTTCTTCTCCAAGATTTAATGTCACATCTTTTTCAGTTATTCTTGGTTTCCATCTTCCCCTCAATGGATGATCACCTCTTCCAATGAAGAGCCCAGGCGGTTCTGCCATCCAATTGGCCACATCCACCTCTTTTCCGTCAATTATTGCCTTCCCATACTTTGCTTTCATTTTTTCCTTGATTTCTTTTCTCTGTACAGCAATCTTCTTTTTTTCCTCCTTACTCAAGGTCAATTTGGCATCCTTTTCTTTATCAACAACCTTGTATGCCTCAGAAAAGTCAATGTCAGAAAGTGAAATGTTTTTGAATTTTGGGAGTAAAACCTTCACAAAGTCAGCAAGGAAATTTTTGCAAAAAACCTTGTCCTGAACATACGGCGTATCCTTTTTCTTTGCCCACTGATAGACCATCTCTTCCTGTTCTAAATTCAGTGGGATCTTTTCACCCTTGATCTTGATAGATATCCTCTTTGATTCAAAAGGCGGAGGGAAAGCTATACCATTGTGTTGCAAAGTTTTCCATTTCATTTTAAATTATCACCAAATTCGTGCCTAAATCTGTTGACTTCGATAAAAATTGACAGGGTGTGATATATCAACATACCCTGTTGGACAGTTAAGAACCAAATAGCTCTTTTTTGATGTAATTTTCAAACTCTAGATCAGTTTTTGTCTTTTTTGCTTCCAAAAACATTGCTGCATCATTTCCTACCGTATACCTAGGCAATGGATTTTCAGACTTGATTGCCTTGATTATGGTTCTTGCTACCTCTTGTGCAGGAGTACCCATCTCTGCCATCATGGTTATCCCAGCAATTACCTTGTTTGTAATGTCTTTGTAGACAGAGTCTTGTTTCATGGATTTCTTTACCGAAGACATAAAGTTTGTCTTTATCACACCTGGCTCTATTATTATGGTGTTAATTCCAAAAGGCGACAGCTCATATCTCATAGACTCACTTAATCCCTCAAGTGCAAATTTTGAGCTTATGTATGCTGGAGAAACAGGAAATCCTATTCTGCCCGCAACCGAGCTTACATTTACTATGATCCCAGATTTTTGTTTGCGCATTACAGGAATGACTGCCTGAGAAACTCTTACTGCTCCAAAAAAGTTTGTTTCAAACTGTGCCTTGAGCTCTTCCATTGAAAGATCTTCTAGACAACCAAATAGACCATAACCCGCATTATTTACAAGAACATCTATTCTGTTTTTTTCTTTCAGTATTTTGTTTATTGCAGCTTGCACTGTTTGATCATTGTCGACATCAAGCTCCAAAACTTCCATATTCAAATTTTCCTTTTTTGCAATTTCTTTTATTGGATTACCTTTTTTTGTATCACGCATTGTAGCGTAAGTGTAATAACCCTCTCTTGCTAATGCAAGTGCGGTCTCAAAACCAATCCCACTTGAACTTCCTGTAACAACTGCAATCTTTTCCATGGATGAGATTTGGAAATGGTATTAATAATTTGTAGTATTCGATGACTTAATCAAACCAGTGGTTTGTCCCCTTCCACAGGTTCAGAAACTTCTGTCATTTCTCCATCACTAATTCTTTGTAAAACTTCAGTAGCTGAAAGCTTGTGAAGATATTCGTTATTATTTCCACATCTGTAAGAAAAGGTACATCTTGGACATCCCGCCTCACTTTTGCAAGGGCATTCTTTTACTATACGCAGACTTCGTTCAAACGCCTTTTCTAATCTGTCATAAAGAGCCTTGCTTGCACCATTTCCACCTATTGCAGAGTCATATACAAAGATCAACCCTGATGTACCAAGGGATATTCCACCAAGGTCCTGCGAGACTCCGCCAGTTATCATATTGCTTCCTTCTATGACAACATGTTCTGTGGCATGATAACCGCTTGCTTCTACATATTCCTCATTTTCTGATTTCTTTATCGTGTTTATTGGGTGTGGTGCCTTAAACACAATTCCTTTAGTGATAAAATCATATTCTAATGGTTTTTCTAAGAGTACTCTTTGCCCCTGTGTTACTTCGTAGCCAATTTCTATGTTGACATAACCATAAACTCTTTTTTGTATGTGTAGCTTACAAAATACAACCTCAATTCCATTTGCTTTTCTTTTTTCATAAACTGTTTCAATTGTTGGCCATTCCTCTGTAAGTGCTTTGGTGTAATACGGATAATCTTTTGGAAGATATTCAAGTTTTGCATACATTTTTTCGGGATAGCCAAGCTCTTTTACTTTATATCTTGTTCCGGCAAGAAAATAGACTGCTGATTCATGTAGCTCCTCAAGTGCAATTGGTAGAACCCGCTCACCTACTTTCTTACCGTTTAAAAATATGTCAATTGATTTTCCAATTCCCCTAATGCTATAGTCATTTAGTAAAGATTCGATTTGAGTATAGTTTGGAACATATCTGCTTTCAATAAGAGCAAGATTTCCGGCGGCTACGTGTTTTTCAATTATCTCTGCATGTTCTTTGAGCTCATGTTTCGCTATTGGCTTGTCACAAGCCATTGCAAGAATCTGAAACTCTTCTACAAAGGGATTTTTTGGATCGGTATAGATCTTTTCTATATCCTCAAAGTAGTCGCTTGGATGGTTTTTGTAATACTGTGAGATAGGGTCGTTTCCAAGAACCAAAAATGCATAGCCAGTTTGACCCTTCCTTGCAGCTCTGCCTATTCTCTGTACAAGCCTGTTTACAGGTATGGTGGATGAAATTACCCCATCCACATCGCCTACATCTATTCCAAGCTCAAGTGTTGGTGTTGCAGAGATTGCCATAAGGGTGTTATTTTTGAATGAATTTTCTACTGATTTCCTATAATTTGCCATTAGGCCAGCCCTATGGACTTTGATGTCTACTTTTTGTCTTCTTGCTTGCATTGCAAGAAGCTCAGAGTTTAGATGCGAATTACTAAAGACAAGAGTCTTGTGCCTTTTTGATGTGAGTTTTTTTACAATGTCTACCATCAACGCACGCTGTGTCATAAGTGATGGAAAGAGCATACTGAAATCTGTCTTACCTCTTTTACCCGATCCTGATACAATCTTCATTTTTACGCCAAAGAGCTGCTCGCAAAACGGAAGTGCATTGTCAAGTGTTGCGGAGGATGCGACAATCTGCAGCTTTGAACATATTCTTTTCAGTCTTTTAATGATATAGTGAACATTTGATCCAAATATTCCTGAATAGACATGTGTTTCATCTACGACAAGAAATTTTGTTGTATTCAATAGCGTAGCAAACTTGCTTCTATGCCACATGTGATAGTGTAGTACATCAAAATTTGTTATTATAATCTGAGGAGGATTTTCAAATATTTTTTGTCTGTCTAATGTTTTTGTATCGCCATCAAATACAGCTACCTCCATTCCCAATCTGTCTGCAATTTCTTTTATCTTGGGTAGCTGGTCTTTTGAGAGAGATTTTGTTGGATAAACGAAAAGTGCTAAAATTCTGCCTTTGGAATCCTTTTCATCTAGAATCTTCTGCATTATGGGCACAACAAATGCTTCTGTTTTGCCTGCCGCAGTGGGAGCAGTTATTACTACATTGTTTCCGCGCATTATCTCCAGAATTGCCTCTTCTTGGAACTTGTAAAATTGTTCAATATCTTTTTCTTGCAAAGCATATGCAATGTTTCTGTCTAACCCTAATTCCATTACCTTGCTTCCCATCTCAGGTTCCGGTTCAGAAAGTGTTCTAAAGTGAGAAACAAAATGTTTCCTTGAAAACAAAATCGAACTTGTTAGTTCATCAAGCAGAGCACCACCTATCATTTTTTTTATTTCAATTTCACTTTGAACTATGCCTTCCTGCTCAAGTGCAGTCTGCATCTTTTTCTTAGTTAGAATTTTACCTTGATCAAATCTGGTCAGAAAGTCAAGATAAGCCTCGTCTATGTTTTTATTATAATCAACAACGTCTTCCAGTCCACAACTGAAACACCCAAACATGATCTTTTGATTGAACGTTTTTTGCATTTCCATCTTTGATTTGCATTTTGGACAAGAGTACAATACACAAAGACATGTTTTATGTTGGATTTAATTTTTGGTTGTGTTGTATCTTCGTCTCCGGTTAAACCTTTAAGCAACGAAGCAGATTTTGATATGTTGAAGGTATTTGTTACTGGCGCAACCGGCTTTATTGGTTCTAGGCTTGTTGCAAAACTTGTTGATAGGGGTGTATCCGTTACATGCTTGGCACGTTCTAGTATTCAAAATCCTGTTGTAAAGACTGTAAATGGTGACCTTACCTATCCAGACTTCATCCTTCCTGATGAGAGATATGATGTTGTGTATCATCTTGCTGCTGCGTGGCCCGGTGAAAAGAACAAGAAAGTAACAAGAACAGTCAACTATGACGGCTCTGTAAATTTATTCAGCCTCGTAAAAGAAAAGGCAAAGTTTTTTGTGTATGTGGCAGGTCTTGGCGTTTTTGGTGACCCTGGTAATAATATTGTTGATGAAAACTCTCCATTGCAACCAAATACAGAATATGCAAAGACAAGACTTGAGGCACAAAAGTTTCTAGAGTCAAGCTGTAAAGAAAGATCAATTGATTTTAGTGTTACATATCTTGGCGATGTTTACGGAAATGGGGGCTGGTTCAAGTCTATTATGATTGATAGACTAAAAAAAGGAAGTTTCAAACTTCCCGGATCTGGGGAATACTATAGAAGCTTTGTCCATGTAGACGATGTTGTCTCTGCACTTGTTGCTATCGCAGAAAAAAATGCGGTGAATCAATCATTTGTTGTTACGGATTCGAACCCAGTAGTTTTCAAAGATTATGTTAACTTTGTGTGCGACGAGCTTGGAGTAGAGCATCCCGGGAGTGTTCCATCATTTTTGGCAAAAGCAGTGATGGGTGGTGATTTTGTCAAACTTTTGACGACATCTGTAAAGACATCTAACACAAAGATTGCCAAACTTTGTGAATTTGTGTATCCCTCATACAAAGAAGGCGTACATTCTGTTATTGCAGAAATGAAATCATGATTGACATATAATATGTCAGCATTCTAATTTTTGCATGGGTCTTGGAGGATACTGGGGCGAAGTACTTGATGTTTTAAAAGACATTATTCCTGTTTATGACAGAGTAAATTCATTTATCTCACTTGGGAAAGATGAGGAATGTCGCAAGAGGGGACTCTCAGGCAGAGTAAAGGAAGGAAATCTGGTGTTGGATGCTGGTTCTGGATTTGGAAATATGTCCAAAACCGCATCAAAGCTTTGTGGCAATAATTTGAAAATTGTACTTTATGATCCACTAACACCCATGCTAAAAAACACAAAAAAGTTTTTTGAAAAACCACCTGCCGTTGCATCTGGAGTATTCGAACACATTCCATTTCAGGAAGAAAAGTTTGATGCAGTGATTTGTGGTTATTCATTACGTGATGCAATAAGTCTCAAGACTGCAATATCAGAAATTCACCGGGTGCTAAAAAAAGGAGGAAGATTCGTGATTGTTGATCTTGGCAAGCCAGATCATCCTTTTATCAGAATGGGCGTTTCATTTTATCTTAGGATAATAATTCCTATCATTGCATTTGCAGCAGCAGGAAAGCTTGGACTGAAATTTGTAACTCTTTATGGAACATACAAACTATGGCCACAAAACAAGAAACTTGAAGCCATGCTGCTTGAAAAGTTCTCAAAAGTAGAGTTTGATACCGCAATGATGGGTGGCGCAATAATGGTCGCTGCATACAAGTGACATGAACAGACCACTAATTCTGGTATATGCTACTGCACTGATTGTGGGTATCTCATATGGTATGCACAATCCAATCGTTCCAGTCTTTTCAAAAGAAGTGATTGGCGCTTCATATTTTGAGCTTGGTCTGATTGGTTTTTCAAATTTTATTCCATACATGTTTATTCCCCTCTTTGTTGGTCTGCTTCTTGACAGATTCAATAACGGCCTTCTTCTTACACTGGGAATTACAATAGACGCACTATCGATCTACCTTCTATCCATATCACAGTCTGTTCCAGAAGTTGCCATCTTTAGGGCGATGACTGGTGTAGCACACTCTTTTTTCTGGCCTCCATGCGAATCCATAATATCGCGAGTCACATCGCCTCAGGCACGTGTAAAATCGATTTCAAAATTCATGGGATTCTTTGTTGGAGGATTGATGATGGGTCCACTAGTTGGAACATTTTTGTTAGAACACTTTGATGTAACTTACAGGATCTTATTCCAGTATGCAACGTTTGCAATTGCGACCGGAATTGTTTCTTCGCTACTTTTGAAAAAATATGGCAAAACTAAACATCAAACAGAGTTTTCATTTGTATCTGTCAAGAAAATTTTGAAATTTCCCACAATAGTGATAATGTTAATTTTTTGTAGCTCTGCGTTTGGTATATTTCTGACAATTTTGCCAGCATATATGAGCGACAGATCCATTTCTGAATCAAATATAGAATTATTGTTTTTCATTTTTGGTATTTCTAGATTGATCTCACTTGGTTTTTCTGAATTATTGGCAAAAAGAATTTACTATAGTCTAATTGGAACAATGTTTTCCATTGCTTTAGGAATGATAATTCTAGTTTATTCATTTTCATTAGAAGCATTTGTTGTAGCTGTGTTGATTATGGGCTTTGGCTTTACTGTATATTTCCCACTTACATTTGAAATCATTATGAAAAAAGCACAAAAAGAACATTCTGGTGGATTGATAGGAGCTTATGAAACAACATTTGGAGTTGGATGGGCAGCAGGACCACTTTTTGCTGGTATTGTGGCCAATTTCTTTGGGAATACAGCTCCTTATCTAATGTTCTTTGCAATTGGAATTGTAGTTACATCGATAGTTGCTTTAAAGAAAAAAGAATTGCAATCTGCACGGAATCCAAATCTTTAATTTTGGAATAAACCAAAACCTGGTTGTGCAGAATTTATCACTTAACATCTTAGGTAGCGAATGGATAATCATAATTTTTGTAGCTATAATATTACTTCTTGGGACAAACCGTTTACCAGAACTATCAAGAAAGCTTGGTAAAGTAGTAGGAGAATACAACAAGACAAAAAATACGGTTCAAAGCGAGTTTCAACATGCCACAACGGGCTACAATATTTCTGTCCAAGGCCCAGTGCAAACAGAAAGGCAAAAGCTTGAAATGATTGCAAAATCGCTTGGAATTGATTTTTTAAATAAAAGTGACGAAGAATTAAGAAACATAATCACGTCAAAGATAGGAAGACAAAACCCAGAACAAGGCTGACTATCCGGCATATCTAAACAAATTTAAATATAATATTAAGTCACTCAGATCGGTACGATTTGGTAAAGATAGATCCTTGGAAGAATGCTTTAAAACAACTTGATGACGCTGCAAAAATTCTAAAACTCGATTCTGGTGTGCGGGACATGCTTGCGACTCCAAAAAAAGTTTTGATAGTTGCCCTGCCAGTAAAAATGGACAACGGAAAGATCAAAGTTTTCACGGGATTCAGATCACAGCATAATGATTTTCGTGGACCCCACAAGGGTGGAATTAGGTATCACCCTGATGTGACAATAGAAGAAGTAAAAGCGCTTTCCATGTGGATGACATGGAAATGTGCAATAGTTGATGTCCCATTTGGAGGAGGAAAGGGCGGAATCATTTGTGATCCAAAAAAACTTTCAGATGGAGAAAAAGAGAGAATGACAAGAAGATATGCATATGCCATTTCTGAAATCATAGGTCCAGGAAAAGACATTCCTGCACCTGATGTCTATACTACAGGAAAAGAGATGGCGCAGATAATGGATGTTTATAGTGTTTTGCATGGACAGGGCGAGCCAGCTGTTATTACAGGCAAGCCTCTCTCAGTTGGTGGTTCTTTAGCTAGAAATGTTGCTACTGGACTTGGTGTTGCATATTGTGTGAGGGAAGGAGCAAAAAAAATTGGGTTGAAGCTAAAAGGTGCAAAAGTAGTAATTCAAGGATATGGTAATGCAGGAACCTTTTCAGCTGAATATTTGGAAAAGATGGGAGCAAAAGTTATTGCAGTAAGTGATTCAAAAGGCTCGATAATAAACCCAAAAGGGTTAGATTCTAAAAAAGTTCTTGAATATAAAAACAAGCGTGGGAGTGTTGTTGGTTATCCTGGCAGCAAAAAGATTTCAACAGAAGCACTTCTTACAACTCCATGTGATGTACTAGTACCTGCTGCACTTGAAAACCAGATCATACCAGAAATTGCAAAAAAAATTAAGTGCAAGATTATAGCTGAGGCCGCAAATGGACCAACAACTCCTGAGGCAGACGAGGTTTTATTCAAGAAAGGAATAATGGTAATACCAGATATACTGGCAAACTCTGGCGGAGTATGTATTTCGTATCTAGAGTGGGTGCAGAATTTACAGAGATACTATTGGACATTTAATGAAGTTGCAGGAAAGATGGAGGAACACATTGTTCGTGGATTTAATGATACCTACAACTTGGCAAAGAAGCACAAGGTAGACATGCGCAAAGGTAGTATGGTTCTTGCAGTAAGCCGTGTGCTAGAATCATTTGAAGCACGAGGCTTGTGGCCTTAGGTATTATACTACAAAACAGATACGAAAACTAGAAGGTCATTGTAGTGTGGATGTGTTGCTTGTCATCGATGAAGAAGAAGGTTCTAAAAATTAATCTAATATCTGGTACGAACTTATTGAAAAATAAAAATGAACTAGAAGTCTAAACTTAGGAAGTACTGAACGAACTGCCACAAGAACAGCTTTTGGTCACGTTTGGATTATTGATTTTAAATCCCGCGCCCATCAGACTCTCTAGGTAGTCTACATTTGCACCCTTAAGGTATTCTTGGCTGTAGCTATCTACAAGCATCTTTACTCCATTTTCCTCAAGTACAAGGTCATCTTCTTCTGCCTTTTGCTCAAAGCTCATTCCATAGGAAAGACCCGAGCAGCCTCCACCTTGGACATATATCCTAAGGTATTCTGGCTTTTCTGCCTCTTCTTTCAGGAAGGTAAGGACCTTTTCTGCTGCCTTTGGCGTAATGGTGAGCAGTTTTGTGGTTTGTGTATTACTCATTGTGATTCTTGTTCGTCTTTTAAATTATAATAACCTTTTCATACGTGACATATTAGGAATTTAATCTAAAACTGAGAGTTATTTCTTTGACTTGTTTACAAAGGCAGTCATTCTTTCTGATCTGTCTGGATGAGTAAAGCACAATCCCCATGTGTATAGCTCCAAGGCAAGGGCAGTATCAATATCGGAATTTCTGCCCTTGTTTATTGCTATTTTAGACATTCTTACCGCCATTGCAGAATTTTGAGCAATCATCTTTGCCATGTTCATAGCCTCTTCCATTAGCTTTGGAAGCTCAACAACTTGATTTACTAATCCAATTGATTTTGCCTCATCAGCTTTTACCTGTCTTCCTGTGTAGATTAGCTCCTTTGCCTTTGATATGCCAACTATTCTCTGTAATCGTTGTGTTCCTCCCCAGCCAGGACAGATTCCTATTGTAACTTCGGGCTGTCCAATCTTTGCAGTATCTGCTGCGATTCTAATGTCACATGCCAAGGCAAGTTCGCAGCCTCCACCTAGAGCAAATCCATTTACTGCTGCTATGATTGGTTTGCTACAGTTTTCAACTGTAAAAGTTAGAAGATGTCCAAGCTTGGCATATGCTTCTGATTCTATGGGAGATATGGTGGACATGTATGCAATGTCTGCTCCTGCAGAAAATGCCTTATCGCCCTCTCCAGTAAGTATGATGACTTTAACCGTTTCATCTTTATCAAGCTCATTGAAAACTGAGATCAGTTCTTTTGCGACATCCATATTCATCGCATTGTACTTGTCCGGTCTGTTTATCTTAACAACACAAATGCCATCGGATTTTGAGACATTAACTAGTGACATGCAGAAACTCCAATCTATGTCGAACTTAAACCTTGTCTGTTTGTGTTATGTTTTCCCCACTGGAGTAAACCTGCTGCAGCAGCTACCCAGGTTCTTATGTCATCATACACTGGCACCTTGTGTTTTTCTATTAAAGCTGAAACCCGTTGTGTATATGGCCCTCCATTGCCTCCAACAAGGATTGGTTTTTTGTTTTGTCTTGAGAACTCGCCAAGATAATCTATGATTGTCTCCTCTAATGGATCATCTTGGAAGACAAACCACGGCATTATTATATCTACATTGGGATCATCCATGAACTTTTGAATCGCATATCTATAATCATCTGCATTTGCACCACCAGTCACATCCACTGGATTTCCACTTCCAAGAACATATGTTGGCGGATAATGCGCTTTCATTTCACCAAGTGTTGCTTCTGTAACTTTTGCAACTTCAAGTCCAAATCTCTCAAAGTGATCAATTGCACCAATCATAGGACCTGCTCCATTACTAACAAGTCCCGCCCTGTTTCCTTTTGCAGCAGGTTGCCATGAAAGTGCCTTTACTACTCCTGCCAACTCTTGGTAGCTGTCAACTGAAATAATTCCTGCTTGTTTAAACGCTCCCATGATTATTGCATTTGATCCTCCAAGTGATCCCGTATGTGATGCTGCTTGCTTTGCTCCAAGTGCGGTTCTGCCACTCTTCCACATCACAACTGGTTTGTGTTTTTCTACCATTACTCGCTTCGCTGTCTCTATAAATTTGCGACCATCTCCAAAACCTTCCACATAAAGTGTGATTACTTTGGTCTGAGGATCACTTGCCAAGTACCATATCATATCAGCCTCATCTACATCTGATCTATTTCCATAACTTACCATCTTTGAAAGACCAAACGAGTCAGCTGTCTCAAGAAAACTAATTCCCATTGTACCACTCTGGGACAAAAATGCCACATCTCCAAGTCTTGCCCGTACCATTCTTGCCTGTCCTTGGAAGGCGCAATCAAGCCTGTTTGCAGCATTAAACATGCCTATGCAGTTAGGACCAATTATCCTAATCTTGTGTTGTTCAGAAAGACGTTTTATCTCTGCTTCCATCGCTGCTCTCTCTCCTCCAAGCTCCTTTCCTCCTCCTGATACTATCACAACACTGTGAATGCCCTTTTTTGCACAAGCTTCAAGAACTGGTGGGGTAACTGAAAGATCAACACAGACCACAACCAAGTCTATGGGGTCTTGTATTGCCTCCAATGACGGGTAACACTTGATTCCCAAAATCTCGTCAGCCTTTGGATTGATTGGATACACCTTTCCCTTGTAATCGTGCTTTGCCATGCTATCTAAAACTGAGTTTCCAATCTTTCCTGGAGTTGCAGAAGCTCCAACAAGAGCAACAGATTCTGGTGTGAAGAACTTTTCCATGAAATCGGC
>CAYZOW010000025.1:0-15514 GCA_964480245.1 uncultured Nitrosopumilaceae archaeon
ATCTTGGATTCCTTGCCAGAACCAACTACTCCATTAACGTATGATATAATGCCAGAATTTATCAACTTGGACAGAATCAATATAGTGGTTTTGTCTAGGACGTCATCCATGACCTTTATTTTATCAAAGACGCCTTTCTCTGACCTTCCTCGCCTTTCTTTTGCAAGTAGATCACGATCTATACGTTTTTCTAATTTTTTTCCAAGTTCGTCAGACAATATTGTGAATTGAATTTACCAAGTAAAATCGGTTACGATGCTTTAGAAGTCTTTTGCCAAGTGGCCGTTATTTTTGAGCCAGTCAACTTGTGATAGGGTGTATCTCCATGTAATATCCCCACGATCTTCTGGTCTAAAATCCCACGGGGCAAGTGTAACTAGATCATTATCACGGATCCAGATTTTCCGTTTTAGCTTTCCACGTATTCTTCCCATACGGGTTTTGTCATCAGTGCATTTTACCAAGACATGATCACTGCCTAAAAGTTTGATAACTCTGCCAAGGAGTTCACCTTCCTCTGGCATTTTCATTTCTTTGAGCTGACTTTCATTTAGAACTTTTCTTTTTCCCATCGTGATCAGAAAACGATCCTGTCTGAATGTATATAATTGTGCTGTTTATTGGAATTTGAAAACCAAAAGAAATGGAACGCCATCAATCTCTTTGATACCCTTGGGTGAACCTATTCCAAGATTCACAGCTAAAGAGACTGTTTCTTTTCCAACCATATTTATTATAGAATATTTCTTCAAAAGATCTTCTGCTTCAGTTTTATTTACAAAGCGTTCTGCAAAATAACTTTTACTTATATTCAAAGAAAAATCAGATTTTGTTATGGTTTTCCCTAAAAGAGGGGTGTCACAAATATTGAGCATAAGGTGTTGTTGATAGGTAATTGTTCTTACTGCAAACGACATTATGCGTATGTACCCTTTAACGATGACTTGGCTCCACATGCATCGCATAAAAGGAAGGTAAGCCTGTTTGCTTTGGATACTCTAGTGTCGGGGCTTTTGCAGGTTGGGCATTCAAGGTACTCTTTTACATATCTTGCAAAAAGTGCCGTAAAGTCATGTGGATCCTTTTTACCCACAAACACTGCCTTGTCACCTGCACTCTGGGCAGGGGTAGCAAACTCCTTTGAAAGATATTGAAGTACCTTATCTGGATCTCTTCGCAGAATCTTTGGAAATTCAGCAAAATTGCGGAAAATTGTCTTGTTACCCTGCCACATTATGTCTACTTGCGGCAGCTCGAATCTAGAACCGGAACCTTTTTTGTTTTGTGAAACCTTGTCTTGGATTTTCTTTAAGAGTTTCTCGTACTCTGGTTTGGTCAATATCAAAATTCTTTAGGTTACCCTATATGGGTTTATTTTAAAAAAGAAGAAAGTGGTCTCTAAGGCTTTCCTATTCGGAAGACGTTAGTGCCACACTTCGGGCATGTGCCCTTTACTGCAGGTCGTCCATTCTTTAGCTTAACTTCTTTTGGGTTTGAGATATCGACTTTTTTCCTGCATTTCACACAGTATGCTTGTGTCATTTCATCCTTTTACGAAGGAAGTTGTATTTAGGAAGACGATGTAAAAATTATTTTACTATACGCTAGAGGCGGTTAAATTTTATATTTTACTTACTAATCAGCATATACATAAATTCTATAAAATATTGCAATTTTTTGGTATTTCTAACGGGTAAATGATCCAACTTACAGAAATTAACAATTTTGTGCGTAGCTAAATGTAAAATTGGTCTACGCTCAGCTATGCTTTTAACCACCTCAAGTATGACGGAGGTAATTGGTAAAAAAGAGGGGTATTGCGATTACTGCAGCAATATTAGGTGCGATCACTGCCGCAAGCTTCTCCATATGGCTAATTCCTCAAAGTGATGATTCTAGTTTTGTAGTTTCTGATTTTCGAAGTTACCTTGAGAGCATAAAGGAAAGGCATGGCGTCATAGCTGAAGAGATTGAAAACGGTTTACAAAGCATGCTGGCTGGCATAACTTCTCTGGATGATTTTATCATAAAAGCAGAAGCCTCCACTTCACAGATCAATTCTTTAATAATAGAGATTGCAAAAAGCGATGCGCCTCAAGAGTGGCATGAGAGTTATCTAAACTACGGTGAATCACTCAAAAGCTATAACAGCTATTTGAGAGAGGTCATAGTCATGGCTAACAAGATGAAAGGAGATGTCTCAGATAAAGAACTTCAAGAGAACATTGAGACGTTAGATGGTATAAAGAAAGAGTCTGAATCGTTTGCTCTTAAATCACATGAGACAAAACCATAAGATTACGAGTTGGTTTTGGGTGTTTTCAAGTCAAATCTTTTGATAATGACACGTTTAGCAGCGTAGTAATGTAAATTAATTAATGGGAATGTGTCATTTTGTAGTAGAGATAATGTCAGTTAATGATAGTAATCTAGTAAAGAATACTGCTGAAAGTAAAACCAGCAGGCTACTTGTAATTTGTGTTGATAGGGATGACGACATTGGTAAAAAAGCTGGAGTTGTAACACCTGTAGTTGGTAGAAATTCCTGTATTGAGGCTGCACAAAGACTTGCGCTTGAAGATCCCGAAGATGCGGATTCTAATTCAATTTTTGCAGCAATAAAAACCTATGAGGATCTTATCAGCAAGGGATACCAAGCTGAAGTGATTGTTGTAGCTGGAAATGAAAACAGAGGAATTCAAGCAGACGAAAAAATAGTTTTGCAGATAAAGACTGTTATGGAACGATATGCTGCAAATGGGGCCATAATTGTTTCAGATGGTGAAGATGATGAAAGTGTAATTCCAATAATTCAAAATGTTCTACCGATTGTTTCTGTTCGTAGAGTTGTTATGCGAGTAAGTAGGAGTGTTGAATACTCCTATGCGGTTTTTGGCAGATATTTGAAGGCAATTGCATATGATTCAAAGTATTCCAAATTTTTCCTTGGTGTTCCAGGAATTTTACTTTTGATTGGTGGAATTGCCACCGTCGTTGGATTAACTAAAGAGATCTTTGCAATTTTAGTAAGCATTCTTGGTGGTGCCTTTCTTATCAGAGCTTTTGATGTAGATCGAGCTTGGTCAAATTGGACAAAACCCACTCCAGCTGGATTCATTAGGATATTTACTTTGGTGACAGGTTCTCTTTTGATGCTGGTTTCAATACCTTCTGGAATAGGAGCTGTCAATCCACAGCTTATTCCAACACAACTTGACATACTTGATTTGGTAACAAACAAGGTGATAATTGGACAATTTGTCTCAGGAATGTTGCCATTTCTGTGGATGGGTATGGGATGCATGTTTGGTGGTACACTACTTAGCAGTTGGTTCAAAGGCAGCCTAAGATCAGTAACTGATGTTCTTAGACTAATTGTACTGGTAACGCTATATCCTATTGTATTACAGTTTACAACCATCATGACACGTGATGAAAGTCCCTTTACTCTTCTCCCGCCTCTCGTACTTGGATTGGCAGTAATACTGATATCTGCTACCGTACTCTTCCGCAAATATAGGAAGAAGAAAGGTGGTGAAGTTTTATCGGAATAAAAGACAAGACCATACAGCTGTTTAGTCTCTATAATATATACTCAAAAAAACTTGAAAAAGAGATCAGAAATGGGCAACTTCCAAACCACATTGCAATAATATTGGATGGCAATCGTAGATGGGCAAGGAGAAATCTTGTTTTAAAGTCTGACGGTCATTATCATGGTGCAGATGCTGTAGAAAATCTTCTTGATTGGTGTGAAGAGCTTGGAATAAAGATTATTACACTTTATGTTTTGTCGGCAGAGAATTTAGCTAGGAATGATGATGAGCTGCACTATCTATTTGATTTGATAAAAACAAGACTTGAGAAATTGTATAATGATCCTCGAATACACAAAAATCGCATGAGAGTAAAAGCCATTGGACGTGTAGAACTTCTTCCAGAATCTCTAAAGTCAGTTTTGAACAGACTTGATGAAGCTACAAAAAACTATGACAGTCATTATCTCAATATAGCTATAGCTTATGGTGGTCATAACGAGCTAGTCGATGCCGTAAAAAAGATTGCATCTAAGATCAAGGATGGTTCGCTTGACGTGAATGCAATAAACAAAGATGTGATTGAATCGTGTCTTTATACGTCTCATCTACCCCAGTCTTCACCAGACATGATACTAAGGACCTCTGGTGAAAAAAGACTTAGTGGTTTTCTAATTTGGCAGAGTGCCTACAGCGAACTTGTCTTTATGGATGTATTTTGGCCAGAATTTCGAAAAATTGACCTTATGAGGGCCATAAGAACATTCCAAAAAAGAAGTCGCAGACTGGGCAAATAGCAGAAAAGAATAGTTAGATGAACAATTTTTCTTAACTTGTGATTGAAGAGAGATCAGCTGGAGCAGTGTTATTTAGTGAAACCCCATCTGGAAGAGTTTTCTTGCTTCTAAACTATCCTTCTGGACATTGGGATTTTGTCAAAGGTAACATCGAAAATGGAGAAACCCTACGACAAACGGTAATACGTGAAATCAAAGAAGAGACATGCATTGTTGATGTAGAATTTGTTTATGGTTTTGAAGACAAAATAGAATATCACTATCGGCGAGATGGTAACATAGTTCACAAGGAAGTTGTGTTTTTTCTTGCGAAAACAAAGACAACTGATGTGAAGATTTCACATGAACATTTGGGATTTGTGTGGCTTAGTTTTAATGATGCGTTAAAGAAGCTGACCTACAAAAATGCTCAGAATGTATTGAAAAAGGTAAAAAAGCTAGGCCTCAAGACTTAATTCTTGTAGTTTTTTTGCTTCTTTTACAGGATCCTTTGCATTCAAAATAGTTCTTCCAACAATTAAGTAATTAGCTCCAGCTCGTATTGCAGTTACTGGATCCCCTCCTTGGGTACCAACGCCTGGCGAATAAATATCACACCTGCCTTTTACTTTTTTATGACATGATTTTATGATTTCTGGAACAGTAGCACCTACAACAATTCCGTCTATCGATAAGGAATGAGACCATTCTAAAAATAATTCATGAAGCCGCAAGAGCTTTTTACTTCCTGATGGCTTGACTACAAGACCGTATCCTAGCTTTGCTCCAGGATGACTCATATGAACAAGAGATATTATTCCATTATCATGTTTATGCGCAGATAATACAAGACTTTTAAGATTTTCTGGGCCCATTATTGGATTTACAATAACTGCATCAAAGCCCAATTGCCAAAGTCTTTCAACCACATTTTTGTTTGTGTTTCCAATATCATTTAGTTTTACATCTGCAATAGTTTGTAAGCTAGCATCATGTGCAATACGATTTATTTTTTTAAGCTCTTTAATACCAAGTGGTAAGATTAGATGAAAGTTAAATTTAATTGCACATAAAAACTTGTTTAGAGTGTTTATGTTTTTGATTGTTGTATTTTCTAGTTTTGTAGCCGATAAATGATCAAGATCGTTTGCCAATATTATTCTGCTTTTACCAGATGAAGATTCTTTTATTCTAGTTCTAAAGTTAGTCATAACTTGACTAGAGGATGTTTGTCTTTTAGTTTTATTACTTTTAGATAGGAATAACCATGCTCACTTACTGAACTAGCAAAAGATGGTTCTGCCCCATCCTTACTTGAGTATTTTAAAAAGGGTTTTGTAGGTTCGATATTCAGTGTTACATGACAGAAATATGAGACCTCGTCTGACTCATTAAAGTTCATAAAGACACCTAACAACCACTTATTGCCATCTGAAAAAGCAAAGAGTGGGAATGGTGATTCTTCAAATCCATAGCTTAGATTTACCAAGCTTGCGAGGTCTTCAAGCTCAAGTGGATCGTAGACAGACTCCAAATCATGTTGTGTCTCCTGCTTTAATGATGGTGGTAGTGATTTCACTCTGACAATTGGTGAATATAGATATGTAGGATTTGTTATGGTATTCACAATAGAAGAATCTTCATTTCCTGCTTTGAACCCATAGGAAAGATAATGACCGCTCTTTTCTGCAGGTGTGTAATAAATGATAGGCCTCTCTTTAAGGAGATCCATTTGTACAGAGATCACATACTGTCCTTCGTGTTCAAATGAAAAAGATGTACGCGGAACCCTTTCTAACGCACATACAAGTCTGGCAAATTCAATCCTGTTTGCAACCTGGACATAATGGGGTAGTTTTACCACAGTTTTCTTGCAAAAAAAACCCTCATTAAAAGGTAGCCGGTTGCATAACTTCTAATCTTTATGATGCTCGCCTGTCAATTATATCGTTGACATCTGGGCCAGTGCCAATGAGAGTAACTTGCACCTTGAGATTATCTTCTATAGATTTTATGAAGTGTTTTGCTGGCGAGCTAAGATCAACAAATGAGTCCATATGTACACATTCTGGAAAAATTACGTCAAGTTTAGTGATAGCAATCTGAGTTGCACTGTTAAGCATCACAGCCCTTCTTGCCAGATCGAAATCAAATTCTGCTGCTCTTCTTGGACGGCCTGTTACTGTTCCTACTTCCTGCCATCCTTTAGCGGCGGTTTGTTCTTGGGAAAGTTCGTTTTTAAGTGGGCCCGTGCCAACTCGAGTTACGTATGCCTTGAAAACTATCATGACCTCATTTACATTT
Source organism: uncultured Nitrosopumilaceae archaeon (assembly GCA_964480245.1). Taxonomy (GTDB): domain Archaea; phylum Thermoproteota; class Nitrososphaeria; order Nitrososphaerales; family Nitrosopumilaceae; genus JBBDNF01. Next base: position 6,617 of record CAYZOW010000025.1, read on the forward strand.
TTTGGACCAAGGCCAATGTCTGAACATATTCCTGAGGCAGTAACATCCTTTGATGTGACAAAGGGATAGGTCCCATGCCAAAGAGAAAGGAATGTACCCTGTGTGCCTTCCACTAAAACTTTCTCGTTTTGTTGCAAGGCAAAGTTAACTGCGTTAGGTACATCTTCAAGATAAAGTGCAAGCGAATCAATATCTTTTGCAAGCTTTAGGGTTCGCATGGCCCTATCAGCATTGGCAGGACCTGTACCTGAACCAGTACTTCCAATTGATTCTTTTAGTCTACCTTGCGAATCAGCCTTTTTATGAGATTCTTCTATTATTCCACATTGAAAGTCAACAAAAGCTCTGTCTGAGACTCCTAACTCCTCTATTTCTTTTAAAAGAACTTCAGGACTCACTACAACTCCAGGTCCAATTAAAAGCCTAGTCTCCTTATTCAAAAATGCGCTTGGTAGCATTCTTACTTTATATTTTTTATTGTTGTATTCTATTGTATGTCCAGCATTTGGACCAGCTCCACCTCGTACAGCTAAAGTAGGATTGTCTTTTATTGCAAGATAGGAGATTATCTTTCCCTTTCCTTCATCTCCAAAAAATCCACCAACAACAACTGTCGAAGGCATACATGAAAAGCACAACCGCGCATATTTAAGCCAAATTGCGACAATACAATTTTAATAACGAAACTCGGTGCAAGTTTGTTGTCAGAACCAAATTATGCAGGAAACATCATAGTAATACTGTCAAGTCTTCCTGAGTTTTTAAGAAAACCGATTTTGCAGAAAAGGTTGATGGAGTTTTTTTCGATGTCATCTTCAGATAAAGTTGAGATCATAAACAATGCTCTAGCTGCTGGACCTACAATTCCATTTGACAAGTTTACAAGGCTGTTTAAAACATGGCTTGAAGTTTTGAGCAATCTTTCTGAAGAACGTCGAACAGAGATGTTTGTGAGCTATATTACAGAAATTATAGCAAATCCGCATAAACTTGTTTCATTTAATCTTGATGGCATCTTGGAAATTTTTTTGTCCTTGACTCCAGACCAAAGTAATACAATCTCCAATTCCATTAAAAATATAGTTAACACTTTGGATGATGATAAGAAAAAAAGGTTGAGTATGATAGTTCCAGCCAGAGCAAGAAAAGAATTTGGAATTTAAACTGGATGATCAGGTTTTCTCTGGCTTTCATCGGCAAAATTGACTATATCCCCTTCTGGTGTCATAACACCCACAAAGACCTTTTCATGTTTTTTTAGAACTTTCCTGTGATCTGCGAGGGACATGTCAAGCCTCATCTCGTTCATAACCATAACACTGTATTTTTTCCATTCCTCCCAACATTCATTACAACATGGATAGTTTGCTGCCGCTGGTGCAAGCTCTACACCATCTGGGATCTCTTTTTTACACTTTGTACAGTTTCTTGTCATAGCAACACCAGTCAAATGTAGCAATTTATCTTTTTTTAAGAAAGCATATTACAGTAATAGTAGAAAAGAAACCATGAAAGTAAAGTGCCCTAAATGTGAGGAGATTGCAGAGCTTGCAGATGACTTTTCTTATGTTAGGTGCTCGCACTGCTCACTTGATATGACGTACGGCGAATACGTAAAGTACATTGCATATAAGGACTCCACATATTCTGATATTTTAGGGGATTATACTAGCACGACAGAAGGTACAACAGCTGGAACTCTTGATGATTGGTAGAAAAAAGTTACCTGTAACACTTAATTAATTTTAGATGATATTGCGGTTAATTGGAGTTTGTATTTGAGATAATTCTTAACTTGCTAGGTTTTGTTGTAGGCCTCACCATAGGAATTTTATCTCGTATCGGTTTTAAGAACACGGGAAGCCCAACTCTTTTTAGATTAACTATTGCATTTTTATCAATTAGTGTTGGCTTTGGCGTCGTAGGAACCGGCTATATGATCGAATCTCTTGTCATAAGGTCTGGGGAAATAGAATCATGGGTTCAGACACTAGGAATAGGAATTCAGACTATTGGATATTTCTTCATAGCTTTTTCTCATAGTATCAAGTCATTTTTCCCAAAATCAAGATATTTTAGGTCTATAATTGTACCACTCTTTGTTATCCCAGGCAATTCAATTGAGCACATTATAAGGTCAATTTCTTTTATCCTATTGATATATGCGACTATAGAGACAATTATGTCTTATATGGAAAGTAAAAAGAGCGGTACAATTTTCGTTGCCTCTGGGCTTGGTCTACTTGCCTTAGGCGAATTTCTTGGTTGGTATTCTGTTTTGTTTCCAGAATCGGTTCTTTATTTTATCTCAATCTCTACTAAAATAGTTGGTCTTGGTGCACTGTTTGTGCCCATTTCAAGAGTACCACTGATGGGGATGAAGCATGGCGGCAGTCTATAGAACCCACATGAGTATCATTGGGGACATACTTACAACTACTAGAGATGAGATACCAGATGAAACTGGAGCAAGTATTACCTATTTAATACGTAAAGCAAACGTTTCTCATGCAAGAATCTCAAAAATCCTCGAAACCCTCGTGCAACAGGGCCTTTTGGAACAAACAAATTCTGACAGGGCATGCAAATACAAGATCAGCCCAAGCGGTAGAGAATTTTTGCAGGCATACCGTGGATTTAGAGAGTTTGCAGAGAACTTTGGTCTAAGAATTTAGCTATTCGTCATCTTCTATATCTTCAGCATCTTCTTCTATATCATCATCAAAATCATCTTCAAAATCATTATCGAATTCTTCAGACATAAGATGTAAGGAAAAAACAATTTATTATTAAGGATTTAGATTGTATTCATAATTTCCCATAGTTCATCTGGAATGCAGTGACGCTCTGTTCAGTGTTATTTTTTTCAATTAATTATTGTTATGTGATTGCAACCCAGCCACCACAAGAAACGCAAATGTCCATACCATCCTCATTGACATAGGTTTCTGTTCCAGGAGGACATCTACATTGGTGAATTTCTTCATCCACGTCTATACTAGATGAATCAAACTTATATTGTTTTTAATGACAAAAACATAATTTACTAACAGTACTTTGACAGAGATGTGATAGTTACTTGTGAGCCTAGTGGAATCAAGCTGGCTGCTACTACAATAAAAAATGGAGGTTTGGTGGTATTTCCTACAGATACTGTCTATGGTCTTGGTTGCGATCCACGTAATCCAAAGGCAGTTCAATCTATTTATAGAATAAAAAAAAGAAAAGAATCCAAACACCTTCCAGTTTTAGGGTATTCAAAGGAAGAAATCTCCAAAATAGCTGTATTTGATGATATATCTATCAAAATAGCTAATAGATTCTGGCCGGGTCAGGTTACCTTAGTTTTAAAGCTAAAGGATGACGAAATAAAAAACTCTATGAACCTTGATGATAAAATAGCAGTTCGTGTGCCAGATCATCAATGTACTCTATCACTTTTAAAAGAATGTAAGCTTCTTGTAGGTACTAGCGCAAATTTTTCTGGCTTGCCAGCTTTTTCAGACTCAAAGAAGGTTTTAGAAAGTTTTTCTGGATATGATGTTTTCTTGGATGGCGGAGTCATTTCAAACACAGTAGAATCTACCATGGTTGAAGTTGTTGATGGCAAGTTGAAAATATTAAGACAGGGAAACGTAACAAAAAAGGAACTTGACGTTTTGTTTTGAATCTCATCATAACATGCGGTAGACACCTTGAAGATGAAGCTGCAGAAGAGATATCTATGATTCTTAATGACTTGGGTGATAAGGGCCCCAGAGTTGACATATCCAATTTATCTGGCATTCTAACTGCATTAACTTCACTTGATCCATTTTTTGTCGTAAGAAAAATCCAAGAAAAAATACTTGATGAGCCATGGAGCATAAGATATTGTCATAGAATCATTCCTATACAAGAAGTCGTGGTTACGGAAAAAGAGAGTATCGTTAATGCTGCTCTTAATCATACAGAAGCAATAAAATCACAAAATACCTATAGAATCACAGTAGAAAAAAGACATTCTACAATTTCAACAAACGAGATTATTGATGCAATTGCAAGTAGAATCCAAAATAAGGTATCTCTTAAGAAGTTTGATTGGATAGTACTTGTGGAAATACTTGGAAATAAAACAGGAGTTTCAGTCCTAAAAGAAGATGACGTTATAAGCACTCAAAGATTAAAGCGTAGTCTATCTGAATAGAACTGCGGCTCTTTCCGCAAGCAAATCCTCAAGTTTGGTCTGTGAGAGTACGGCGCGTAGTTGTTTTTTTGATATTGCAAATTCCTTTTTTAGAAAGTTTGGATTGCCATTAGAAAGTTGAGTTAGTTTTAAAATTGTGCTTAATTCAGTGTACAGTTTGTCAATTGATGATTTTTTCCCAATTGCAATTAGAATAAAATCTTGTCTTTTTTGCAAACCTGCCTTTTGAATTGCCTCACTGATCTGCTTTGTGCATGCAAACCGCATCAAAATATCTGTTTCAAGCTTATTTGAAAGCATGGTATCAGTTTTTTTTGCAGCTAAAGAAATTGTGATTATCTTTTTTGCATGTTCTATGTTTAGCACATAGCGTGCGTCTATAATCTGAATAGTCAAATCTTGATATTTTAGGCGTAGATCTTCAAGAAATTTTATTGGGTCATGGAGATTATTCTTTATTTTTATCAATTCCACTCTTGTTTTAAAGATGCAAAACCACATTCTTCTGACACTACCTCCATGAATTACAGGAATTATGCTTACTATGTCTCCACTCTTGAGCTTAGTAGCAAAACCCTGCAGGGCAGAAGAATCAACACCGTTTATTGCCACAAGCATATTTTTTATATCTAGTGGAGGCATGTTTTTTTGGATGCTTTTTTGAAGTGACTCTATAAGTTCAGCTACAGTTAAATCATCTTTTTCAATTTCCATTTTATCAGTGGAAAGTGATTTTTTCGCTCCTCCTAGAAGCTTTACAGTTATCATGTCATAAAAAGTGACTTTTTGCCTATATTGAATTTCTCTTTAAATTTTTTATTAAAACAAGTCACAGTGTAAGGTAATTAGGTGAGTATTTCTTCTTGAGGTTCTGCTATCTGCTCTGTAGATTGAGATTGTTGCATTGCTTGAGCCTCTTTTTCTTTTTGCTCTTCGAGCTCACGTTTAATGTACGTGGTTATGTAACCAGCAAGTTCGTTTTTCAGTCCCTTTGATCTAATTATTGAAATTTCATTTAGAGCTTTTTTGTTTTGCACAAAATCAGTACCAAATTTCTCTTTATAGGCAGCTAATACCTCCATCGAAATTCGTTTGATTCTGTTCACGTCTTCGATTGGCAAAAGGGGTTTTTTATACCTATACACCAAGATAGCGCTTGGAATTTTGCTCTATCTCATATGAGATGTCATCATATGTTTTGTTCAAAATCTTTGATGCGCAAAAGACAACACTTGGTAAAAAAGTGATCTGACCAGCTTTCAATCCAAAGCATCTTGAAAATCTGACTGGGCCATCAGTTTCCACAAGTATTCTGTCTCTGTTTGTTTCGGAAAGCAGAACTTGTTTATCTTGTGCATAGATCATCGAAGGCCCATAGGAAGCATAACATCCAAGTTCCATAGCAGCTTTTAGCTGTTTTTTGCTGCCAGCAAACCAGTGCAACAATGTTGCAGAAATTGAATATGAAGGTAAAATGGCTAGAATTTCATCAAGAGTAGCTCGAGAATGAATAGAAACTGGTTTATTTAATTTTTCAGCAATTGAGAGCATGGTTCTAAAGACGGTTTCTTGTCTTTTGAATTCGTCTTGATTTGAGACATATGTTTTATCAAGTCCAATCTCTCCAATACCAGAAATTTGTTTGGGGTTTTTTTCTATTAATTTAACGAGGGGTTCCAAATCATCTGCTGCCTTTTCAGGATGCATTCCAACAAAGGGCAGTACAAGTCGACTTTTCTGACCAAGCTCAAGTGTATTTTCTGAGCTTTGAAGACCCATCGATACACAACAAGCACGTATTTTCATCTTCTCCATGCTTGTAAGAATAAATGGGATATCCTGTGAATATTCTTCGTCAGAAAGATGAATGTGGGCATCTGTTAACCAGCTCATGACAAGCCTTTAATTTTCTCCTTAAAATAGTCTGTAGAAATCGATTCTTGCGTAGGTTTTTTTCCACTCTAAGTCTTTTATCAAGGGTGGAGAAAAATCACTTATGACAGCGTCAGAATTTGGCCTTTCTGTAATGTATCGTATTTTAAAAAAGTCGGGGGCAGAGCGAGTTAGTGATGAATCTGCAGACGAATTAAGAAGAATACTTGAGGAAATTGGTATTGCTATAGCCAAAAGTGCTGTAGATATGTCAGTACATGCTGGTAGAAAGACGGTCAAGGCGGAAGACGTAAGACTTGCTGCAAAACCATTTGCAAAATTCTGATCTAAAAGATTTAATTGTTTATCGTTGACTTTTCTGATTGCGGTGAGGTGGCAGAGCGGCTATGCGTTCGCCTGCAGAGCGAATCTATAGGGGTTCGAATCCCTTCCTCACCTTCTTTGTGATTATAACATAATAACCAACTTCTCTAAATATGCGGTTTTCTAATCATGCTAATTTGGTGGACAGATCCAATGGTCTATTAGAATACATTCCAGGCGCACGCCCCGTTTTGCTTCAATCTACAAATGGACAACCGCTTGAAGGTTTTGTACAAAACATACGAAACAGCATAAAAGAATATACTGAAAACGCTCAAAATGAGGTAGAAAAAGGAAACAACTTCTTGCAGTGGGTACTTACAAGAGTTTTTGAAGCCACGGAAGATGATGCTACAGATGCCATAATCGATGGTGCAAATGATTTAGGTATAGATGCATATCTTCCCGTTGATTTTTCTGAAGGCACTATACGCTTGTTCCAATCAAAATATGGCACATCCCATTCTATGGAGACAGTTGCCAAATTCAAAGAAGATGTGAAAAACTTACAAAACCGTGACATCACAAAGATGCGGCCCGAACTAGCTCATCTTGTAACTCAGATTCGCGATAAGAATCTGAAAGTGGAATGTGTGTATGTAACGGATCAAAAAGTCGAGTATCAGAATCAGGAATCGTTTGAGGTGTATGACATTGATACCATAGTCCAACGACTTTGGGATAGGATAAAAAAGCCAGCAGCTGGTAAAAAGGCAACAATTAGACTTGAAAGCAAGCTGAGATATCACAATACTTTACTTGGAATTTTAAAATTAAGAGAACTAACAAACTTTGTAACAAAAAATCGCGATTATGTCTTTGAGTCTAATATAAGACAGTGGATGCAGTTCAAAACTACAGTAAACAAAGGAATACGAGAGACCCTCCAAGAGTCTCCTGACAAATTCTTCTATTATAATAATGGAATTACCATCGTAGTAAGCGACTTTGAGGAACTTGAGGACAATACTTTGATGTTGCATGCACCTCAAATAGTTAATGGAGCGCAGACATCAAACTCTATTTTGGATCATGCAAAACGCACTCATAACCTAGAAGGAAGCATCACTGTTACTATAATCAAGGCTGCTGATGAACGAGATCAGAACAACATTACAAAATATAGAAACTCTCAGAACTCAGTGAGAGGAAAAGACCTAGTTTCTCTTATGGATTTTCACAAATCAATAAAGTCTCAGATGGAAAACTTTGGATATTTTTACGAAATTCAGGCGGGTTCTTTTGATAGCAAAACTAAATCACAACAAAGTGAGTTTAGAGGAGACTCAATATACAACAAATATCTTCCCGAAAACCACAAAAAAGTAATTGTTGCAAAAGATGCCATACAGGCACTGGTAGCTGGAATTGAGCAGAGGCCTACCGAATCATATAGTTCACCTGCACAATTTTTACCACGTGGAAGTAAATATGATGAGATATTCAATGAGAAGCTAAAAGATGAATGTAGACTGCTCTTGTATCCTTTTCTTGTAAAAGAGTATGCTAAAAAAGCATTGAATTATGGGAAGAGGGGAGGGCATAAGACAAAAAGATATGCAACGTTGTTCTTTGTTGCAGTATACTTTAAGATCTTACATGAGAAGATTTTTCTAACCAAAGGAGACTTTAAAGAAGATATTTCAAAGATTGAACCTATTTTCAAGAGCGTTAAACTAAACTACCGAATTTTAAAACTCACAGATACAGTAGTAACAAAATTTTTGGAAGATACTGTAGTTGATGACGAGATGATTGCTGCAAACACCTATCACAACTTCTTTTCGCACAATGTATGGCAGGACTCGATGATACGAGTTATTGAAAAGAAGATAAAGCAAGAAGAAGACGAGATAAGTGGTATTAAAAAGATAGTTCAAGATCTTTTCTAGGTTTTTCCTACACACAAAGCGGCAGATGGGTGACTGCAGGTCTCTTGCAGGAGGTCCGCATCTAGCCATCCAGTCTACCGCAGCTTATCCTATAAAATAGTCCTATTTAACATGATTTTTATAGCGAAAATAATCGATTGGATCCAATTTGGGAAAAGAAGATGAAAAATGTTCCATCTGCGGCGGATCATTGGATCAGCAATATCATCCAATGGAACAATGGAACATCAAAGGACTTTTGTGTGGCAAGTGTTACTCTCGAAAAATTTCTGAGTTCTATCCTGGAACCCATGAAAGAGTGGGCAAACCCTAGACTTCTAAAAACCAGCCAGTCTTAATTTCGTCTTTGTTTGGTTCATCGCCTGTTCCAGTAGCATATCTCCAGACAAAAGGGGCGCTTGTTACCATCTTGCTTTTGATTTTAACAAGTGATTCTAATTCCTGATCAACATTTCCAGCAGTAGTGCTACAATTTTCACAGAACTTACATTTTGAGTCCAAAATAACAGGAGAGGGTTCAATCACTGGATATGCTCTACAAGCAAGAGGCCTGTTTTGATATAT
>CAYZOW010000026.1:0-14200 GCA_964480245.1 uncultured Nitrosopumilaceae archaeon
AGACATTGCAAATGGCAAGGAAATTCCCTTTAAACAAAAAGACTTGAAGCTTAAAGGATGCGCAATAGAATGCAGAATAAATGCAGAAGATACATTTCTTGACTTTGCTCCATCAACAGGACCGGTTCCAGACGTCAACATTCCATCTGGTCCTGGTGTACGTGTTGATACGTATCTATACCCAGGTTGTACAGTATCTCCATACTACGATTCTCTTATGGCAAAGCTCATTACGTGGGGAGAAACTTTTGAAGAGTCCAGGCAAAGAATGCTATTGGCACTTTCTGACTTTTACATAGAAGGTGTTGAGACATCCATCCCATTATACAAAACAATTCTTGATAGTAATGAATTCATCAAAGGAGATCTGTCCACAGACTTTCTTGATCGATTCAAGATATTGGATAGACTACATGATGATATGAAAAGCGAAATCTTACACAACTCGGAAGCAGCTCTTGCAGCAGCAGTGATACATTCAGAATTTCTCAAAAGCAGGGTAAAACCACACACGAGTCACAATATACGATGGAAGAGCCAGCTAGATAGGGCATAAAAAATGGAATTCAGAATAGAAAATCTTGGACAAAAGTTTGATGCCGAGCTTGTCCAAAATCTTGGTAATTCTGAATACATAATAAAAATTCAAGGAAAAGAACGAAACCTCAAGATCCTAAACATGACATCTGATAAGATAGAGTTTATGCTTGACAATACATATCATGTCGCAAAATACCTCGATAACAATACTGCCAAGATGATCATAGTGATAGATGGTGTTCAAATAACATTTGATAAGCACTCAGATTTGGATAAGATAGTATACAAAAGTTCTGGGGCTGAGGAAAGCGGAGAATCTCAGGTAAGCTTGCGAAGCCAGATTCCTGGAAGAGTTGTGTCAATAAATGCAAAAGTTGGCGAGAAAGTTACAAAAGGAGATGTGCTTTGTGTATTGGAATCAATGAAGATGCAACTTTCCATCAAGTCACATAAGGATGGTGTAATAAAAGCTGTAAAAATAAAACAAGGTGCTTCAGTGGCAAAAAATGATGTTCTTATGGAAATAGAATAAAAGAATCGATGCGAATAATATCCTTTAAAATAAAATAAGGAAATTAATTTCCCTTTTTGAGAAAGTCGATTATTTCTTGGTAGTTTGGTTCTATCAGGGGATTGTCAGAAACCCACTTGTATACTACTTTGCCATTCTCATCAACAATGAAAATTGAACGTTTGGCTGCATCGTATCCTTTTACATGCAAGAGATCTGGCATTAGTACATCATAGTCACGTATGGTTTGACTTTTGTAGTCACCAAGTATTGGGAAATTTAGATGGTGTGCTTCTGCAAAGGCCTTATTTGCAAATGGTCCATCGTTACTTATTCCAATAACTTGCGCACCTAGTTTTGATATCTGATCCCAAGAGTCTCGAAAAGTACACATTTCTTTTGTGCATACAGGCGAGCTTGCTGCTACAAAAAATGACAGTACAACCTTTTTCCCTTTAAACTCATCAAGACTTCGCATCTTCAAGTCTATGTCTACCAAGGTAAAACTTGGAGCCTTATCTCCTACGTTTACTACCATGGTAAGAGGATTTGTAGCTGTCACATATCAATCATTAAGATTTTCTGAGACTACGTATCAATAAATACTAGTCTTATGTAGTGTTTACATGCCAAGCACGAAATGCATATCATGTGGAATTGGATTCTTTTCTCCAACAGGTTCTGAGAAATGTTCTCGATGTATGGAAAAAGATTCGCATGAAATGGAGCACAATCACGACTCGTGTGGCTGTGGACATTCACACCATTAAATTAATTTTAGTCAATATTTGCTAGGACACATCGATAGATAATATAGAAAAATTTGAAGTCTTAAAAAACTTGATTTAGACTAAAATGTTCGAGAAAGGTGCATAGCTTTTTATACTCTCCGGTTGGCTTTTTAGCTACTTTGGTTGGAGAGGTAGCTAGTAGTTTCAGCCCAGTCCTGCTGATGTTTGGATTTGCAATTATAGCAACAGCCCCCGCCCTCATATTATCTAGAATGATTGCTCCAAGACGAAGCAACCCTGTCAAGTTTCTGCCGATGGAATGTGGTCAAATACCAAGCGGCGAGGGCAGAACACATTTCATGATGCAATATTATGCATATGTTTTGATGTTTGTGGTTTTTGATGTCATGTCAATTTTTCTATATGCATGGGGAAGTGCTCTATTAAATCTGCCAAAATCAGCAACACTTCCAATCATCGCATTTTTAGGAATAATGTTTGCTTCATTTGCCTTTGCACTGTATCAATCAGGGAGAAGAAATATTTGGTAACTCTTAAATCAAATCTACCGCATACTGGAATCAGGGACAGAAATTGCTAAAAGAACTAATAACTCCACAATCAGCTGCAAATTCGGCAAATGTATTTGTCGGCAAGTTAGGGGATATTCTTATAAAAGCAATTGGCAAGCCGCTTGGCTATGCCCTTAACTGGGGCAGACTGTGGTCACTCTGGCCCGTGCACATAGAGACTGCTTGCTGTAGCATAGAGTTTGGAGCTGCATCAGGTCCACGATGGGATGTCGAAAGGTTTGGAATCATCGAAGCCTTTGGTTCTCTAAGACAATGTGACTTGGTTGTAGTACAAGGAACCATTACCAGAAAGATGGCACCTAGACTCAGAATGGTATACGACCAAATGCCAGAACCAAAATATGTTATTGCTATGGGTGCATGCGCAATCACTGGAGGGCTGTACTTTGATTCGTACAATGTACTGCCAGGAATTGATGGAATAATTCCTGTGGATGTATATGTACCAGGCTGTCCCCCTAGACCTGAAACTCTTATACAAGGATGCATGTTACTGCAAGAAAAAATTAAGAGAATGAAGGTTAGGTAGTAATGACTTCTAAAAAAAAAACTAATGCTGAACCCAGTGAAACTGTAGAAATAGAACCTAATCTAGTAAAAGAGGAGACAAAACCAGAAGCTGCAAAGAAAGAGGCCGTTGCACTGGTTCCAGAACCAATGTTTGAAAAATCTATTGCAGGCAAGATTGTCTCCAAGTTTGGCACAAAAACTGTAATCGGTTTTATCAAACCAAATAGAATAAGGATAAACGCCAAGAAGGAAGACATTTTGGATGTTGCATCGTACATACGAGATGAACTAAATTTTGATCATGCCGAGTCTGTAAGTGGGGTCGACTATCCAGAATCAAAAGAAATCGAAGTCGTCTATCACTTGGGTTCATACTCAGACCCACAACTTGCAAAACAAATACTGACTTTGGCAACACGAGTACCAAGAGAAGATGTTCCAAATCCAGGAAAAGACAGCACAAGAATGCCTTCTTTGAGAGACATATTTTACAGTGTAGAATTTCATGAAAGAGAGTGCTTTGAAATGCTGGGTGTATACTTTGAAGGACATCCGGATAACAGAATACTACTTTTGCCAGAGGATTGGGCAGACATTCCACCACTAAGAAAGGACTTTAGGATAAAGGGAAGATAGTATGACAACACAACTACCACCAGGAATGCAACTTGAGAGAGTAGATGAACGAATCATGACTCTAAATATTGGTCCACAGCACCCTGGTTCTGGTCATATGCGACTTATTATCAAAGTTGATGGTGATTACATTGTTTCATGTGATCCAGATCCTGGATACGTGCACCGTGGAGAAGAAAAGATGGCCGAATACAGAAATTATATACAAAACATTCCACATCTTGAAAGGCCAGTAATTCACGACTCTTGTAACATTTTGTATCCGTTTTGTCTTGCAGTTGAGGATCTTTTGGGCATTGAAGTACCAGAGCGAGCAAAATATATTCGCGTTATAGCATCTGAGCTGAATCGTTGTGTCTATACCTCATACTGGCTTGCGATCTATGGAATTTTCTTGGGTCATTCTACCATGTTTATGTGGCCAATGGGTGACAGAGAACTCCTTATAGATCTGTTAGAGGCATTGTCTGGAGCAAGAGTCACACACGCATACTTTGTTCCAGGAGGTGTACGAAACGATGCTCCATCAAACTTTGAGGAAAAGTGCCTAAGGCAAGTAAACTATTTTGAAAAAAGATTAAAAGAATATGAAGACATTTTCTACCAGAATCCTGTTTTAAAACAGAGAACGGAAGGAACTGGAATATTATCAAGAATGGACGCAATACGACTTGGGACTACAGGTTCTGTTCTTCGCTCGGCTGGTGTAGACTTCGATGTAAGAAAGAAAGAGCCTTACGATGTTTATGAGAATCTGGATTTCCAGTCTCAGGTGCTCAAGGAAGGCGATTCTTACGCAAGGTCAAGAGTACCATATCTTGACATGCTTGAAAGCTGTAGAATAATAAAAGATGCACTAAAAAAGATGCCAAAGTCTGGCTCCGTAAGAACAAAGCTGAAACCAAACCCAAAGGGCGGAAACGATGAAGCATATCGTAGAGTGGAATCAGGACGGGGCGCACTTGGAATGTATGTTGTTTCTGATAGCAAGCCCGAACCATATCGTGTGAAGATAAGTGTTGGTTCTTTTAGAAATATGATTTGTATCCCATACTTACTTAAAGGAGAAAAGCTTGGAAACATGCCAGCTGTTTACTGGAGTCTTAACTACTGGCCCGTGGAGGCTGATAGATAAGTGTCTACTATTGCACCAGAGTTTAGGTTAAGCAGGTTTGTCGCATCTCTGATGAACCTTATCCTTTGGATTTTAGTCTTGTTTACACTAATTGGCCTTCCACTTGTATTTATTGTACTTTTTTACATCGAACTTCCAGAAATCAACGGCGAGCTTCTCACACCGTATCTTGCACTGACGTGGATGGCAGACCCATCACGCACTTTGCCAATTATAAAATCCCTTTTGCAAACCGACTTTTTCAGAATAGCTGCCTTTCCCGGATTTGGATTTGCAGCTCTTCTTGCCGCTGCTACCATATACATAGAAAGAAAGTTTCTTGCAAAAATGCAGCTTCGAGTAGGACCACTATATTGCGGTAAAGTAGAGGGAATCTTACAGCTGATGAGCGATGGATTAAAACTAATTTCAAAAGAAATAATCATTCCTGCCAAGGCAGACAAACCAATTTTCTGGGCAGCACCTCTACTCTTTGTAGGAACTGCAGCTGCCTTAGTCTCCTTGATTCCCGTCGCACCGGGTTGGGTTGTTGCAGACATCGATGTAGGAATACTAGCAGTATTTGCAGTTATTGGCTTCTTTCCGATAATAACGGTGCTTTCATCTTGGGCCTCAAACAGCAAGTTTCCTTTCATTGGAGGAATACGAGCACTCCACCAGATGATTTCATTTGAAATTCCATTGATATTGTCCCTTCTTGGAATCGTCATTTTAACCGGAACCTTAAACCTAACAGAAATTGTTGAGTCACAACAACACTACTGGTGGATTATTTTTTTGCCAATTGGCGCTATTGTGTTTTTTACTACATTACTTGCAGAGCTAGAAAGGATCCCATTTGATCTTCCAGAAGCAGAAAGCGAAATTGTTGCTGGTTGGTTAACAGAATTCTCAGGCATGATGTATGGACTTGTCCAGCTCGGATCCTATGTAAAATTATACGCCTTTGCTGCCTTATTTACAATTTTATTTTTAGGCGGTTGGAATGGTCCAATGGTTTGGCCTCCATTCCCAGAAGAAATAATCACAGAAGGAATAACATTGGGCCCAGTAACAACGAAGATCCCAGGCCTTCCTCTACTTGATCAAGAGATGTTAAACGCTACTTTGTGGTTTGTAATTAAAACTGTTGGAGTCATAATGGTGATATTGCTTCCAAGAGGAGTATTCCCAAGAATCAGAATAGATCTTCTTTTGCACACCGGTTGGTACAAACTGATAGGACTTGCATTCGTTAACATCTTTATAGCTCTAGCTTTGCTATATGCAGGTGTCTTGGGTCCTGGAGGATTGATACAATGAGTACTGTAGCTGGAATAATACGGGCTCTTAATTCAGGTGTAAAGCATCTTGCAGTTAAACGATTTACACTACGTTATCCAGAACAAAAATTGAAATTTGTAGGTGATGGCTTTCAATTCGATCCTCAAACGGGGGTAGGAATTACTGGCCTAAAGGGACGACACATATTGTTCCATGATAAATGCACCGGTTGCCAGCTTTGTGCTATCGCGTGCGAAGGGATTGCAGAAGCCATAGCTATGGTGAAAGTAAATAATACTTGGAAACACAACAAGAAAGCGATAATGCCACAGATTGACTATGGTAAGTGCGTATTCTGTGGGCTATGTGTAGATGCATGTCCATTTTATGCTCTATACATGACAAATGATTATGAGCTTTCCTCGTTTACCAAGGAAGCGTTGATTTACACACCAAGTCAGCTTGCTGTAAAACCAAAGGTAGCCCAAGATGTGGAAATAAAGATTGACGACCGGGGCGCAACACATGGTTGATGCAACATTTTTAGCGGTTTCTGTCTTAACAATTGGTTCTGCAATAGCTGCACTTGAAATTCGTTCAATGATTTATGGATCAATAGCTCTGATGATTACACTTGCAGGTGTTGCAGGATTTTTCTTGCTTTTAGACGCACCATTTGTTGCAATGTTTCAAATTTCAGTATATGTTGGCTCAATTGCAGTGCTTATACTGTTTACTGTTATGTTAGTAAGGCGCGAACTTATCTTCAACAAAATTGAGGATCCACGCAGAAGATACGCTGGTATAGGTCTGATGATTATTACCATGCTTGGAATTGGAACAATAATCATAGGTTCTGGACTAAAGACAATGGAAGTCAATGCTCCACCGGTTGACTTTAGGGAAATAGGAGAGGATTTTGTAACATATTATTCGCCAGCACTTGTTGTAATGGCACTTATTTTAGCATCTGCAGTAATTGGTGCTTTGGTATTAGCAAGAAGGGAGGATGTTACCACTGGCCAACGAACTGATTGATTTTGTAATCATTTCGGTGGCACTTTTGGCCATCGGGATATATGGTCTAGCTGTAAAAAGAAATGCAATAAGAATGCTTTTTGCAATAGAAATGATAGTAAATGCAGCAAACCTTAATCTGGTAGCCTTTGCTAGGTTTATACCAAACAGCCAAGGCCAGACACTTGCATTGTTTTCAATAGCAATTGCAGCTGCAGAGGTTGCAGTGGGACTTGCATTGATTATAGTCGCATATAGGATGTACAAGAATATTGATATTGCGGACTTTAAGAGCCTGAAGGGTTAAGATATGGAATACGTGTTATTGCAGGCGGTCTTTTTACCGCTGTTACTGTCACCTGTAGCTTATTTACTTGGTAGAAAATCAGGACCAAATGCAGCAACTTGGTTTACGTTTGCATTACTGCTTTACTGTACTGTCATAATAATTGCTACAGTATTTTCAGGAACATACGAGGAGCACTATCCATGGACTCAACTGTTTGGCGAGTTTGGATTCTTACTTGATGGACTTGCATCACCTTTTGCAATCATAATTTATGTTCTATCAACAGTGCTTGCGTTATACTCAAAACCGTACATGGTTGCAAAGATAACAGAACAGTTTGAGGAAAAAATGCACAAACAAAAACAGCTAATAGGCAACGGTCCGTCAACTGCAATGATAGAATCATCATCACTCAAAGGATATCTGAATAATCAGATCGGAGTCTACTTTGCACTATATCTTGTCTTCGCGATGGGAATGCTTGGAACTGTTCTTGCAACCAACCTGATAGAATTTTATGTCTTCTTTGAAGTAATGCTCATTCCGGCTTTCTTTTTAATTGCATTTTATGGATATGGCGCAAGAAGAAGAATTGCACTCTTATTCTTTTTCTGGACTCATGCTGGTGCAGTTGTTCTGCTTCTGGGATTTCTTGCTATTGGACTTAATGTTGGGAGCTTTGACTTTTCAGACATAAAAGAAGAAGGTATTCCACCTAACATTCTAACATTTGCCGCTGTTGCAATAATTATCGGTCTAGGCGTAAAGCTTGCGGCGTTTATTTATCATATATGGTTACCTTATGCACACGCAGAGGCTCCTACTCCAATTAGTGCACTCTTATCGCCAGCAATGATTGGAATTGGAGCATATGGCCTTTTCAGATTGTTAGTTATGCTGATGCCCGGACAATATGAACACTTTTCTCTTTTTCTAAACTTGTGGGGACTAGCTACAATGTTCTATGGGGGTGCAATGGCATTAATGCAAGACGACATCAAAAGATTATTTGCATATTCTAGCATAAGTCAGATGGGCTATCTGCTTTTTGGAATAGGTTCTTTTTCTGCACTTGGACTTTCTGGAGCTGAAATGATGTATGTTTCACATGGTCTTGGCAAAGGTCTGCTTTTCATGATGGCAGGAGCTATCATACTGCAAGTTGGTACAAGAAGTATGACAAAGCTTGGTGGACTTGCAGGAAAGATGCCAATTACTGCAGTCTGCGCAATGATTGGGGCTCTTACTATAATGGGTGTTCCACCAACAAGTGGATTCATGGGAGAATGGACCCTGTTTTATGGTGCACTACAAACAGCAGTGGAAGAAGGTTCTACAATAAGGATGGTTACATTTGGTCTAGGACTGGTATCTACGGTCATTACCATGGCCTACATTTTATGGATGATAAAAAGAGTATTCTTTGGAAAACTTCCAGAAAATCTTTCAAACACAAAAGAAGCAAGCTGGTACATCACTGCACCTATGATGGTACTAGCAGGATTTTCCATAGTAGTTGGAATCTATCCTGACATTTTCTTTAGCCAGATAATTCCTTTCATGAACGGAGTTATGGGGGTTTAGTTATGGCAGTTGAAGTACTTGGATTTAGTTTAGAGGCAGGTGGACTAAATGTGTGGGCGATCTGGATTCTACCATTCATTGCAGCACTGATAATTCCAGGTGTTGCCAAGTTCTCAAAACGAGGAACAAATTGGGTCGTTGTAGGTTTTGCATTGATGAGTGCAATCTCTGCAGCAACGCTTTTGCCAGCTGCACTTGAAGGTCATGAAATTCATGATCAAGTACCATGGATCTCATCAATTGGCCTAAAAGCTGGAATCCTAGCTGACCCACTTGCAGTTTTGATGGCAAATGTAGTTGGATGGATTTCATTTTTGATCATGGTGTACAGCACAGGCTACATGAAAGGAGATCCAAGCATTACAAGATTCTGGTTCTGGATGATGTTCTTTGTTGGTTCTATGCAGCTAATTGTTCTCTCAGACAATTTTCTACAGCTCTTCTTTGGATGGGAAGGAGTGGGACTTGCTTCTTACGCTTTGATAGGCTTTTGGTACAGCGACAAAAAGAAAGATCATGTTGGCACTGAAGGTCATACAGCTCTTGGTGTATTACAGTACTATTCACCAACACATGCGGGGATAAAGGCATTCATCATGACAAAGGTAGGCGATATAATGATGCTTGCGGGAATGTTTTTGATTTTTGCATTTGCAGGAACTTTTGGATTTAGAGAATTAATAGAAAACACAGAGTGGGCTACTTCAATGTCTGCACAGGGTTTGTTAGTTCCCGCAGCTGTTTTGCTTTTTGGTGGAGCAATAGGAAAATCTGCACAATTTCCACTAAACGAGTGGTTGCTTGAAGCTATGACAGGTCCAACTGCAGTATCAGCTTTGATTCATGCAGCAACGATGGTAAAAGCTGGAGTCTTTTTGGTTGCAAGATTGGGTCCATTGTTCTTTGCACTTGCAGCTGTCGGAATTTCAATGGACCAATTCTTTGAGGTGATTGCATGGGTTGGCGCAATTACTGCATTCTTGCTTGCAACACAGGGAATGGTCTCTACTGAGATCAAAAAAGTCCTTGCATATTCGACAGGTTCGCAGATTGGGTATATGATGATGGCTCTTGGAATAGCCGGACTTTCAGAACAGTTTGTTGATGGATATACAGCTGGATTCTTCCACCTTATCTCTCATGCAATGTTCAAGGCATCATTGTTTATGGCTGCAGGATCACTCGTACACGTTGTAGGCTCTAGATTCATGACAGACATGGGAGGATTGCGTAAACACATGCGCAAAACATATGCATTCATGTGGGCAGCAGGTCTTGCACTTATGGGAGCTCCGTTTATCACTACTGGATTCTGGAGCAAAGATGCAATCTTTGCAGCTGTCTATGAATCAGGAAACACATGGGCAATGCCAATATTTGTAATTGCATTAATTACTGCAATCATCACCGCATTTTACACCACAAGGATGATTGGCATGGTTTTCTTTGGAAATAAGAGTAAACATATCGAAAAAATGGAAAAAGAAGGGCATCACATCCATGAGGCAAGTGCATCTATGTGGGTGCCATATGGAATACTTGCAGTACTAACCATAGGAATTGGTGTTATAGGCCTAACAGCTGAGCAAGGAATCCATCATCTTTTCACAGAATATCTTGGTAACTCCTTTGGAATTGAATCAGGACATGAAAATGTATCTGTGGAATCAGAACCAGTTCTTGGAAGATTTTTGACTGGTGTGAACCCAATTGCGCTCATGGCATCGCTTATAGCATTTGCAGTTGGATTTGGACTTGGATACATTTTCTATATTGGAAGATTTGTAGATCCGGTGAAATTTGTTAACTCTAATTTGTTCTTCTATGCAATACACAAATTCTTTCTAAACAGATGGTATCTAAACTCTATAATCTATTGGTGCTTTGTAACCGCTCCATTATATTTTGCAAGGGGGATATGGAGATACTTTGAAAGCACAGTAATAGATGGTATGAATCGAGGTTCAGAAAAAGCAGTTGGTTGGAGTGCTAAAGTTATACAAGGAACCCAAACAGGAATCTCACAGTCATACCTGTATGTGTTTGGAGCAGGAATACTCTTTGTGGTATTACTTTTGCTGATTTAGGAGAAAAAATGATAGACTTTACTTCAACACCAATAATCATAACTGTAATACTTGGAACAGTTGGGATATTACTTCCAGTAATTAATATCATAAGAAAAGAACATGGTTCATCCTCCTTTTATGGGGCTATAACGTTTGGCGCTTTGATTGCAGCTATTGGCTTTGTTGCATATCAAATCATTTCAAAAAATGTCATGCCCGCTGCTATCTTTTCAGAAAATGTCCTAGTTGATGACATGTTCGGTTCATTCTTTGCAATAGCCATGCTTATTGTTGCCATAATTACAACTGTAGGCTCGTTTAACTACATGAGAGGCAAGGCTCATCCAGCTGTATACTATTCTTTGATCCTACTTGCATCTATTGGAATGGTACTCATTGCATACTCTACAGATTTGGTAATGCTATTGGTGGCATGGGAGCTTATGAGCATTCCAACTTACGTCCTTGCAGGATTTATGAAAAAGGATCCATCGTCAAATGAGGCTGCCCTCAAGTACTTTTTGTTTGGTGCCTTGTCATCTGCAATTATACTCTATGGCATTTCAATTGCATACGGGCTTACTGGTTCTACTAACATTGCAGAAGTAATTTCAGGATTTTCAAAACTTGGTCCAGATATGATGCCACTTGCTCTTCTAGCAGTTGGCATGTTCATTGCAGGTTTTGGATTTAAGATGGGCCTTGTACCATTCCATATGTGGCTTCCAGATGCTTATGAAGGAGCTCCCCCTACTATTGCAGCACTATTAGCTGCTGGTACAAAAAAAGCAGGCTTTGCTGCAGCTTTGCGTGTAATTGTGATGGGAACTGTTGCACTTAATATGGAATGGACATTTGCACTTGGATTAGTTGCTATAATGACAATGACTGTTGGAAACTTGGCTGCCATAATGCAAAAGAACCTTACTAGAATGCTTGCATATTCAAGTATAGGTCATGCAGGCTACATTCTGATAGGTTTAAGCATTGCACCATTTTCACAAATTGGGATCCAAGCCTCGCTTTTCCACATATTAAATCATGCAGTGATGAAAGGCGCAGCATTCATTGCAGCAGCAGGAATCATTACAACTCTGGCAGTCTCGCATATTGACAAGATACGCGGTTTAGGAAAGCGCATGCCAATTACATCAATTGGATTAGTAGTATCACTGCTTGCACTAGCTGGAGTTCCTCCTCTTAATGGATTTTGGAGCAAACTGATGCTGTTTGGATCTGCAATTGATGCAGGGTCTGTAGTGTCATGGGCGCCATATCTTGCAGTAGCAGGAGTCCTAAACAGTGCCCTCTCACTTGCTTACTATGGCTGGATAATACGAAAGATGTACTTTGAAGAAGGGGAGTCTGACAAGAGGGTAAAAGAACCAAAGTCAATAATTGCTGTTATGATATTTTCAATAATATTCATGGTAGGCATAGGAGTTTATCCTGATCCAATAATTCAGTTTGCCAAAGATGCTGCTCCAAATCTTACAATGCTTTCTACTGTACCTTAAACATAGTAAGATCTAAAAGATTTTCAAGATGAGACTTGGCCGGGCATTCTTTTATCTTTCGCAAACCAGACTTTGACTTTAGGGAATAGTCTCGTAACAAATAATCCATGTGGTTAAAGACGTTACGTGGATCTGAACTCTTTTTTATTAAAACATTGAATAATTTATCTTCATTATTCCAGTCTTGCAAGTCATCATGAATCTGATAAGCAATTCCAACATTTTTTCCATATTCTGCGAGTGCCAGTATCTGATCCTCAGTCCCGCCCCCAAGTATAGCACCAATTTTTGATGCTGCCTCAAAAGCTGTAGCTGTCTTGTACTCTATCACCTTAAGGTAATCATCAAATGTTACATCCTCACTTGATTCTAGTCTTGTCTCGATCATCTCTCCATCGCTCATCATCATAGCAGTAGTTGCAAGTTCATTTGCAATTCTTGGATTGTTAAGTCTTGATGATATGTTTAGAATTAAACCAAGTACAAAGTCTCCCGTAAGAATGCTTGTATTATATCCGTATTTGATATGAAATGGATCCTTTCTCCTTCTTAAAGTCTCATTGTCTATTATATCATCATGTATTACGGATTCCGTATGCAATAATTCAACCGCACAAGCAGCGGTATATGCATTTTCATCATATGCTCCAACACTTTCTGCAGACAACAACAAGATAAGTGGCCTAATTCTCTTTCCACCTTCAAGTGCGTATTGCAATGGTTCAACAAATTCAGATGCAGAATAGAGTTCGAGTTCATATTTTAGTGCGGCATTTATTTTATCAAGATATTGCTTGTAGTCTTTTATTAGGGGATTTATTTCGAAATTTTTTCTATCCACAAACCTGCACTATAGAGCTTAACCTTTTGTTACAATATTAAGACTTTTGTAGTGCTCCAGCCGGGATTTTCATCACATAGAATTTGAACCCGGGATCCCCGGCTTGAAAGGCCGGTATGCTTGACCGGTCTACACCACTGGAGCCCGAACTGCATCCCGTTTTTTGTCCATAAAATCCTTTTGAAGTGATTCAAAAGATTTTTTTATTGGTTGAATTTCATAAATCGCATGAATTCACTTATCAAAAATATCGATGAATTGATTGAAAAACGAAGTTTGTTAAAACATCAGTTCTATTTGATGTGGACAGAAGGAAAGTTAACTCTTGATGCTCTTAATGGTTACTCGAAAGAATACTTTCAGCTAGTAAAAGCCGTTCCATCTTTTGTAGGAACAATAATGGAACAAAGTCCAAGTGCTGTGAAAAATGAAATTGCGTCAAACCAAAAAGAAGAAGCTGAACACATCAAACCTTGGATGAAGTTTGCTGGAGCAGTAGGAGTTTCACAAGAAGAACTGGAAAGATATCAAGGTCTTGAAAAGACAAGGCATGCTGTATCAAACCTTTCAACACTCATGAATTCATTTGAGGGAGGTACTGCTGCAATGTACTCTCTTGAACTGGAGATACCAAAAATAAGCCTATCAAAAATAGACGGCCTACGAAAATTCTATAACATGACAAGCGAGGATGCAATAGAATACTTTAGGCTTCACACAGAAGCAGACATAAGACACGCCGCAGTTTGGAGAAGAATTCTTGAAAAAATGCCATCCGAAAAAGAAGAAGAATTATTCCAAATTGCAGGCAAGTCAATTTCTGCACAAAATCTGTTGCTTGACAGCTGTTACGAGGCCTACTGTTAAACTCTATACCATTTTATACTGCATACAAACCTGTTTTTTCGTGGGGCCCATAACTCAGCTTGGTAGAGTAACCGGCTCATAACCGGTGAGCCAAGGG
>CAYZOW010000027.1:0-13700 GCA_964480245.1 uncultured Nitrosopumilaceae archaeon
ACAATATAACAATGCGTGAGGCTTTAGAGGCTGAAACACTATTTAGACATGCAGATGATGTGTATCCTGATGGAGCTATAGTATACGATTCTGAACTGGTGCAAATAAAAGCTGATGAAGTCTCTACATTAGATGAAGAATACAAGTCTAGATTAACAAAGCTTCTTTTTTCTAAAAATAAAGAACTTACAGTACAAGGAATGATAGATTTGTGCAAAGATAAAGGAGTTCAGCTTTACGCTGTTTCGTTTAAGGGCATTCTGGCAAATTTATCAGAAGAGACACAGAACCCAAAGATTAAAACTATGTTCAGAATGCTAAATGTGATAGCAGTTTCTGTCTCACTAGGACTTTTGGGCCTTCCACCTGCAACCCTTTTAAAATCAGTCGAGTCAGTATTTTCTACCAAGCCACAGATAGCTGAGGTGAATAAACAGGCAGCAAACCATTCATACAACTTTACAACGGTAAAGTTTCCTAAGATCAAGTACACGCTTCCAGTCATTACAAAGGAACCAAACACAATTCTGGTTCAAGGATACCAAGCTACAGGTATTGGTAAAATAGCCTGTGGGTGCAGATTTCAATCATACTATCCTATTACACCAGCTTCTGATGAGAGTGTATTTTTGGAGTCAAACGAGGTCTTTGAAGTAACAAACAACAGGCCAGGATCTACTATAGTAGTACAAACTGAAGATGAAATTTCTGCAATTGGTATGGTGATTGGCGCATCTCTGACAGGTGTAAGATCTGCAACAAGCACATCAGGACCAGGATTTTCTCTTATGGCAGAATCTCTTGGTTGGGCGGGAATAAATGAAGTGCCAATTGTGGTTACGTTATACCAAAGAAGTGGACCATCAACAGGTCTTCCAACAAGACATGGTCAGGATGACTTGATGTTTGCGATACATGCAGGACATGGCGACTTTCCAAGGATTGTGTATGCATCAGGTGACATTGAAGAAAGTTTCTATGATACTGGCAAATGTTTCAATTTTGCAGAAATTTTCCAGATGCCAGTAATACATATGATGGACAAGTTCATTGCAAGTACGGTAGCAACATGCAAGAGATTCGATCCTAACCTAATAACAATTGATAGAGGTAAGCTGCTTGAAAAAATAGAAGGTGATGATTACAAAAGATTTGCCTTCACAGAAGACGGAATATCCCCTCGTTCTAGGCTAGGACTTGAAAACGGTATATTTTGGAATACTGGTGATGAAAGTGACGAGAGAGGTCATATCTCAGAAGATCCAGTAAATCGAGTTCAAAAGATGGACAAACGGGCCTCAAAGCTTAATTTGGTTCTAAAAACAATACCAAAAGAAGACCAAGTAGTAAGCTATGGAGTATCAGAGTTTTGTGTAGTTAGCTGGGGTTCAAACAAAGGTCCAATTCTAGATGCTCTTGAGATGTTAAAAAAAGAAGGGCTTGAAGTAGGGTTTATTCAAATAAAGCTTCTACAACCTTTTCCAACAGATTATGTAAAGTCCTTGCTTGAAGGAGTTAAAATAATCATAGACATAGAAGCAAACCAATCAGCCCAGCTTGGTTCTTTATTAAATGAACATTTGGACAAGAAAGTAGACTATTACATTTTGAAATATACGGGCAGGCCTATGACATGCACAGAAATTTATGATTCGCTTAAAAAAATTCTAGAAAACAAGGCAGAAAAAAGACAGGTGCTGACATTTGGAGCCTAAATTATCTGATTACAAAACCGAAGTTCACAATGACTGGTGTCCAGGTTGTGGGGACTTTGGTATTGTAAGCGCAATACAGATGGCACTAACAGAGATGAAGATTCCAAGACATAAGGCCGCAATCTTTTCTGGAATAGGTTGCTCAGGTAAAACATCACATTTTATCAACGTATTTGGAATACACACTCTGCACGGGCGCGTTCTTACCTTTGCACAAGGAGCCAAGCTTGCAAATCCTGAAATGACAATTGTAGTTGCAGGGGGAGATGGTGACGGTTTGGGAATAGGCGCTGGTCATTTTGTTGCCGCAGGTAGAAGAAATGTGGATATGACATACATAATATTCAACAATGCGGTGTATGGACTCACAAAAGGACAAGCATCCCCCACCCTTCAACTGGGACTAAAAACAAAATCATTGCCACAACCCAATGTAAACCAATCTGTAAACCCAATCGGCTTGGCAATTGCTAGTGGCTTTACATTTGTCGGAAGGGGCTATTCTTACGATGTAAGACAGCTCAAGGATTTGATTATTGCTGCAGTTAAACACAAAGGTCTTGCTTTTCTAGATGTTCTTCAACCCTGTCCAGCATATAATGACATTAACACCAGAGACTGGTTTGCTGGTTTGGATAATATTGATCAAACTACAAGAAAATCGCAGCCACGAATCTACAAACTAGAAGATATTGGGTATGACCCAGTAGTACATTATGGTTCAGAAGAAGAGGTTAACGAAAAGCTAACACAGGCACTTATAAAAGGAAATGAATGGGATGCCAAGATTCCGACTGGCATATTCTATCAAAATGAGCTTATTGCTCCTTATGAACAGAGAATTGCGGATAGAATTCCAAATTATCTTGAAAACCCTCCTGCAGACCAACCAATTTCGTCTGGCGGAAAGCCGATAACTGATATCTCAAAGATCCTAGACTCCCTTGAGGTCTGAAAGATAATTATTTACCACATACTGTAGTTCAAAAGACATGAAAATTTTTGTTACTGGCGGTGCCGGTTTTATTGGGAATCATCTAGTAGACTCACTCTTGAAAGCTGGTAACAAAGTAACAATATATGACAATCTAAAAAACAGTTCTGAAAGCAAAATATCACATTTATTAAAAAATGGAGCATCGTTTGTAAAAGGTGATGTAACAGACCATCAAACGCTTTCAAATGCTATTGCTGGTTTTGATTTGGTTGTACATCTGGCTGCTGAAATCTATGTTCAAGAATCAATCAAATCTCCAGAACACACACATCATGTAAATGTGACAGGAACTGTAAACTTGCTTCGTTCATGTGTTGCACAAAAGGTACGCAATGTGGTAGCAGCTTCTTCCGCAGCTGTATTTGGAAATCCAAAAGATCTACCGCTTTCTGAAAACTCTCAAACCATTCCAATCTCTCCTTATGGTGCAAGTAAGCTTGCCATAGAACATTACATGCAAGCATTTTCAAATTCATATGATTTGAACTGCATAACGCTTAGACTTTTTAATGTCTATGGAAAGGGTCAATCAGGTCCATATGCAGGCGTAATCACAAAATTTATGGAAAAAATCGTAGATAACAAACCGCTTGTAATCTTTGGTGACGGTTCAAACACGAGAGATTTTGTATCAGTATACGATGTAGTGCAATCAATTCAAAATGCTATTACAAAAATTGAAGGCAAGAAAGGAAATGTCTACAACATTGCTAATGGCAAGTATACAACCATCGAAGATCTTGCAAAGCTAATGATATCAATCTCTGGTAAACCACTTTCTATAGAACATAAGCAACCAAAAAAAGGCGACATACAACATAGCCAGACCTCAATATGGTTAGCACAAAGAGATCTTGGATATTCTCCAAAAATACAACTAAAGGAAGGACTAGAAATGCTACTCAAACCAACATCATAAAATGAGTTATTAGCAGGTTGGGCAGAGAGTATTTTACCGTTGAATCTGTCTGAAGTAAACAAGATATTTCGCAAATCCATAATCAAGGGTTACTTTGAACCTCGTCTTCTGAATCTTGATTTTAAAAAATCCAACATAAAGCATCCTTCAATACAAGATGATGGTCTTATGCAATCTAACCTCTTACATCTCTTTTTTGATCTAGACACAGGAAGCGATTATCCTGATGGTGACGAATGGTTTATGGCAGAATTTCTTTTTCCATACAGCATAAAGATTCCAGATAGCATAAAAGGTCCAGATTATTTTAGCACTATTTCAGTTGGAGATGGTAAGAACTTTTGGCGTCACCGAGAACTTATCAGATACAAGTATGGTAAATCAAAAAAACTTGAGGAGGCACTTAATTTTATAGAAAAAAAATACAGAGAGCTACATTCACTTTTAGAACCATTAGAAAAGGAGATCAAGTGACAAGTTTCCACTCATTTTTTGAAAAAACATATCTTGTATCATAAGAAAACGCTGTGCGCAACCGCCATCTACCTGTTTCTTGCTCAAACTCGTATACCGCATCAGTAATGTTCTGTGGTATTTTTTGTGGGTCTAACTGATACTGTAATAACTCCAAGATAAAATCAATTTTTTCTATAGCCATGTTAAACCAATGATGATCATCAAGGTCCACAACAAACTTGATGTTTGGTTTTCCAGCAAAACGCATGTTGACCTTCATAGTTTTACCAGAACCACGCCGACGTTTCATCTCTTTTAGTATTGCTTTGACTTTGTCCCATCTTATCTGTCCAAACCACTTGAAAAAGGCGTCACTAAACTCCAGTGGAAAGGAAACATCAACCATCGTAGAAAAATCTTCGTCTTGCTGAGTATCTGGATCCTGTTCAACCCTGAACATGCCATTGAGTAATCCATAAAGAACTTCGATCTCCCATGGTGAAACTCCATAATACTTCAAGGACGCTACAAGTGGATCTTGGCTCATAGCTTCTGATAACTGAAAAAATCTAATTAAAGCTTCTAAGTTCCTCTTGGCATAATCATAACGCGGATAAATGTGTGCACAAGAAAAACTTTACATGTTCAATATCTGTATATACAAAAGCGGAGGGAGTCCCATACCTTCTTTATAATGAACAACTTTTGCTCATGTAAGGAGGAGATCGAATAAAAATCGATCCCATACCACCAGTGGAGATTCCCTCCTACTTCATGAGCAAAAGGGCGGAAAACTCGCTACTGGGATATGTCTTGCCGACTAGTTATACAGAATTCTGTATTATTCTGGTACCTACAACTTGGGCATGTTCAGTTAATTTGAAACTAAATTGTTTGTAGATATTTCCAAAGATAAAGTGACCCAATAGTTCCAATTACAAATAACATTGGTTTCCATGCAAAAACTGGCATCTTAGGAGTTGCAAGTTGTACTTTATAGTTATCAAAGACAGCATGGACATATCGTTTTATTCTTTGATTCCAAATCTTGTATTCTACTTGATGCTTTTTTAGGAGTGAAACCACTTCGTAAAAAACCGGAGTTCTTTGACAGAAAAGATGCTGTAAGTAGTCCCTTGAAACCTCAACTTCTGCTTGTATTGCAACAAGTTCTTTTTTCATCTCAAGGAGTCTTACGTGTAACTCCCACGGTTTTTTTAGTTTCAATGATAGACCATTTCCTATCTGCAAAGGTTGCTTGTGTTCAAACTTGACACGGGTAAAGCCCTCCTTTGAAAATATTCTTAATAGTTCGTCGACGTTTTTTCTGACAACAATAGTAAGTTGCTCTACCCCATTTTTATCAACACTGATCTTTCCCCTCACTCCATCAAGAAAAGAGATGGTTTTGGGATACCTAGTTAGAAACTCTACCATAGCTTGCGGTCTAATTTAGCTATATTAAAACCCATAGGTGTTTTAGATAGTTGTTTTAAGTCCACGAACGTAAACACACTGATCGTGAGAAATGGCCATCTCATCATGGTTTATTTTTCTATCAGTAAGCCTTACTTCGGCATTTTTTATTACTGCAAAAGGAGTACTGTCTGAACCCTCTCCCATCTTGAGGTTTGCTATAGATGCAAGGTTGTCCGCTACTGCCTGAAAAGTCACCCTAAGTGGATTTCCATACAAGTCCTTTTGACCTCTTATGTCAGACAGCGGCTCAATTCCAGCACATGCAAGAGCAACACCAGTTGTTCCAACCCTTGCTGGCATCAACCTGCTGTCTATGATTATTATTCCAACGTGTATAGCAAATTTCAAGAAAAACTTTCGTCTAAGTTGTTCTGCAATGTTGTAGACATCCATAGGGTAAAGAATCAACTTGCCCTTTTTTGCATTTGATTTATCTATTCCTGCATTTGGAGCTAGAATCTTGTCTGCTGATGTGATCACAAATCCTGGAACTCCACCAAAAATAACATCCGATTCCCTTAGAATAACTTCTGCAATCTTTGGACTAAGGTGAAATTTTGTGGCAAGAGATTTAGACTTCACAGACGGAACCACATGTTCATACTCAATCAATCTTCCTTGTGAATTCGCAACATATTTGCTTGAAATGACAAGAACGTCACCGGTTTCCAGTATGATCTGTGACCTTTCAAGGGATTTGATCAGCGTCTCAAAGAGATCAAACTCTTGTGTTTTTAGCTCAGATTTTATAGGATATACCAAAACAGACATGAAAAAGATTAGACTCTCTTTACTTTTTAGGCTTCTGCAAACCTTTTAATTTCAAAAAGAACCGTTTGCTATCAAATGGGAATGAACATAACAGAAAAGATCATTGCAAGAGCATCAGAAAAGACAAAAGTAGCTCCAGATGATGTCGTCTTTGTTAATATAGATAAAGCAATGATCCACGACGTATCAGGACCAGGAGTTATAGCTGTATTTGAAAAACTAAAGAAGCAAGGCATGAAGATAGAACGACTCTGGGATCCATCAAAGGTGTGGGTTGCAGAGGATCACTTTGTTCCTCCTGCAGACAAGATCTCAGCTGAGAATATAATAATGCTTTCAGATTTCACAAAAAAATTTGGAATTGAAAAACACTTCAAGTATGGTATGGGCCAGTATGGAATATGTCACACTTTATCACATGAAGAAGCAATGGTTCTACCCGGTGAAGTTTATGTTGGAGGTGACTCGCACACAAACACTACGGGTGCACTTGGAGCTTTTGCAGCTGGTCTTGGTCATACTGATATGGCTTACGTTCTTTTACACGGAAAGATCTGGTTCAAAGTTCCAGAAACAATTTATTTTAAACTAAATGGCAAGTTGCCAAGTCATGTGATGGCAAAGGACTACATCTTAAAAATAATTGGTGATATAGGCACGGATGGCGCAGCTTACAAGACAATGCAGTTTGGCGGTAGTGGAATTTCAGAAATGTCAGTTGATGAACGTCTTACTTTAACAAATATGACAACGGAGGCAGGAGCAAAGAGTGGAATTATAGAGCCAGACCCAAAAAATAAGAGACTATCTGGCGACAAGAGGTAAAACAAGCTACAACGAAGTCCATGGAGACACAGATGCACAATACGATAAAGTATACGAGTACGAAGCATCTGAACTAGAACCCATTGTTGCAAAACCATATTCACCTGAAAATATAGAAGCGGCGCGTGACTTGTCCACAATATCATTAGACAAGGCGTATATTGGTTCCTGTACAGGTGCAAAGCTTGAAGATTTACAAGCAGTAGCAAAGATCCTTAAAGGTAGAAAGGTAAAAATCAGAACTGAAATTTTACCTGCTGCAATATCTATATTCAAAAAGGCAATGGATGAGGGACTGATTAAAATTTTCCTGGATGCAGGAGTTGTTGTGGGACCACCCACATGTGGAGCTTGTTGTGGTGCACACATGGGAGTACTTGCAAAAGGTGAAATATGCATCAGCACTACGAACAGAAACTTTCCAGGTCGAATGGGGCATGTAGAATCACAAACATATCTGGCCTCACCACTTGTTGTAGCAGCTTCAGCAGTAACGGGAAAAATAACCGATCCAAGGGATCTTAAATGAAGGGCTCTGTAATAAAATACGAGAAGGATAACATAGACACAGATGTAATCCTCCCAGGACCATACCTCAAAATTCATGATTACAATGAGCTCGCAAAACATGCCATGGAAGGTCTTGACAAAGACTTTCACTCAAAAGTAAAGAATGGGGATTTCATAGTGGCAGGCCGAAACTTTGGTTGCGGTTCATCAAGAGAACACGCCCCTATAGCACTTGCATATTCAGGAATAAAAGCTGTATTGGCTTTGTCGTTTGCTAGAATATTTTACCGGAATGCAGTTGATGGAGCGTTTTTGTTACCAATAGAAATAGACGAGAATGCATACAAATCTATAGCTGATAAAGATATACTAGAAATTGTGACTGAAAAAAATGAGATAAAAAATCTTACAAAAAATCAGATTTATTCCATGAAGCCTTTTCCAGAATTAATTGGAAAAATAATTGCAGCTGGCGGTCTTTTTAATTACAAGCCAATAGGCATTTAGTCCATAACTAATCCAGCTCAAATCTTTTCTTTATACTATTATATCTTGCATCTACCAAGACTCTATAGATGCCAAAAACACTCTTTGAGAAGATCTGGGATTCGCATGTTGTAGTAGAACAAAAAGATGGCCCTTCTCTACTTTATGTAGATAGGCATCTTGTCCACGAAGTTACCTCTCCACAAGCATTTGATGGATTACGGATGAACAAAAGAAAGGTAAGAAGACCAGATCTTACATTTGCAACAGTGGACCACAATGTACCAACAAGTGATAGATCTTTGCCAATCATTGATCAAATCTCAGCAAACCAGATTCAAGTATTAGAAACAAACTGCAAAAACTTTGGCATTCAACTATTTGGTATTCATAGTTTAAATCAAGGAATAGTGCATGTGATAGGTCCTGAGTTGGGAATAACCCTTCCTGGAACTACAATTGTTTGTGGAGATAGTCATACATCAACTCACGGCGCCTTTGGAGCACTAGCTTTTGGAATAGGTACAAGCGATGTCGAACATGTTCTGGTAACACAATGTCTTTGGATGGATAGGCCCAAAACTTTCGAAATAAGAGTAGAAGGAAAAAGAAAAAACGTTCATGCAATCACTGCAAAAGACATTATACTTTCTATAATCAGACAGATAGGCACGGCTGGAGGAGCTGGCACAGTAATTGAGTATCGGGGGCAAGCTATCACTGATCTTACGATGGAACAGAGAATGACCATATGTAATATGTCCATTGAAGGTGGTGCTAGGGCAGGACTTATAGCTCCAGATGAAAAAACCTTTCAGTATCTAAAAGGAAGGCGATACGTTCCAAAAAATTATGACGAGCGTGTTGATTATTGGCAAAAAAATCTGAAAAGTGATGCAGGAGCACATTTTGACAAAAGCATTACCTTACATGCTGATAAGATAGCACCACAGGTAAGTTGGGGAACAAATCCAGCAATGACAATTGATGTAACAGACGCTATACCATTCCCAGAAGAATATGCAAAAGGAAACCCAGATGAGGAAAAGGCCGCCATCAAGGCTCTGCAATACATGGATCTCAAACCTGGTACACGTATTACCGATATTTCACTTGACCGCGTTTTCATAGGTTCCTGTACAAATTCAAGATTAGAAGATCTGATTGAGGCATCAAGAGTAATAAAAGAAAAAAAAGTCTCACCAAAAGTACGAGCAATGGTTGT
Organism: uncultured Nitrosopumilaceae archaeon; assembly: GCA_964480245.1. Classification (GTDB taxonomy): domain Archaea; phylum Thermoproteota; class Nitrososphaeria; order Nitrososphaerales; family Nitrosopumilaceae; genus JBBDNF01. Next base: position 9,384 of record CAYZOW010000027.1, read on the forward strand.
TCCAGGTTCTCAACTTGTAAAAAAACAAGCTGAAGAATTAGGATTAGATAAAATTTTCAAGGATGCAAACTTTGAGTGGCGTGAATCAGGATGCAGTATGTGCTTGGGAATGAATCCAGATATTTTAGCGGCTGGTGAAAGATGCGCAAGTACATCTAACAGAAACTTTGAAGGAAGGCAGGGTGCAGGTGGACGAACCCATCTTGTTAGTCCTGTAATGGCTACAGCTGCTGCAATTTCAGGACGTTTTGTAGATGTAAGAGAATTGGATTTGAATTGATATGGTGAAGTTTAAAACAATAAAGAGTATTGCTATACCATTTGATAAGGTAAATGTAGACACTGATCAAATAATTCCAAAACAATTCTTGAAACTAGTTCAAAAGACGGGTTTTGGCCAGTATCTTTTTTATGACTGGAGATTTGAAAAGGATGGAAAACCAAGAGCAGATTTTGTTTTAAACAATCCAAAGTATAGAGGTTCTAGAATACTCTTGACTAGAGATAACTTTGGGTGTGGATCAAGTAGAGAACATGCTGCTTGGGCTTTGCTTGATTATGGACTTACAGTTATTATAGCACCGTCTTTTGCAGATATTTTTTACAATAACTGCTTCAAAAACGGAATACTGCCAGTAAAGATTGATAATAAAACACTAGATATGTTATTCAATAATCCCTCTGAAATAGAAGTCGACTTAGAAAAGCAAACGATTAAGACTAATGATATGACGATAACATTTGAGATAGAAAACCACAGGAAAAAAACCCTACTTGAAGGACTTGATGATATATCTATTACATTACAATATGAGGATAAAATCTCTCAATATGAAAAAAAATTTCAAACCGTATAGAACTATTATATTATACAAATAAACCTTCAATCATAGAATTGTTAACCATAAAGACCTTAGACAAATACGATCCTAAAGGGATGTACAAAATTTATGACATGTGGCCAGAAATTTCTTCTGAAACTTATATCGACACAAAAAATCACATTGATTTTAAAAATATAGATCATATCATTTTTGCAGGCATGGGTGGTTCAGGAGCCATTGGCGAATTTATGTCCTCTATTCTTTCAAAGTCAAACATACACACATGTGTCATTAAAGGATACTTGCTTCCAAAAACTGTTGATAAAAATACACTAGTAGTTACAACAAGCATTTCAGGATCTACAATCGAAACACTGACGGTTTTGGAAAAAGCATTCAAGCTTGGTTGTAAGGTAATAGCTTTTTCTTCGGGCGGTAAGATGCGAGATTACTGTACCAAAAATAATGTAACACATCAAAAAATAGAACAAATTCACTCACCACGGGCGTCGTTACCAGTCACTATTTATTCAATGCTTGCTGTATTGGGTCCTCTTTTTGAAATAAAAGAAGCTGATATTAAGGAATCCATCAGTACGTTACACAAAACGGGAAAGCAGATAAATTCTAGTAATCTTTCTACCACAAACCCTGCACTTTTACTTGCATCTTGGATTACTAAAATTCCAATCATTTACTACCCACATGGTCTTCATGCAGCAGCAATCAGATTCAAAAACGCATTACAAGAAAACTGCAAGCTACACGCTATAGCAGAAGATGTTATAGAGATGTGTCATAATGGCATAGTCTCATGGGAAAAACCCTCTCATGTACAGCCAATTTTGATTCAAGGTAAAGATGATTACATCAAGACCAAAGAATTGTGGAAGATTCTAAAGAAATACTTCAAGGTACATCGTATAGATTTTAGAGAAATAAGTTCAGTTAATGGAAGTATACTATCAAAACTAATCAATCTGATATACATGCTTGATTACGTTACCATATACCAAGCTGTTCTCAATAACACTGACCCTTCCCCAATTCACTCTATAGATTATATCAAATCTAAGCTTTAGACCTCATTTTTTTAATTATTTCTTTTACCAACATATGATTTCGCTCTATTTTTATTGGTGAGTCAATATCAATCCATGGAGTTTTACCAATATCAAAGGCGCTTATCATCTTTTTCGTTGAAAGTTCTTGCAAAACATCAAATGATAAGTTGACATGTTTCTTTTTCTCTTTTTTAGATTTGATAGTTTTTACAATCTTTGTATTAAGTATGTACACACCAAGACATTCTGCCATCTGCATTTTGATCAGAGGTTTTTCTTTAAACTCTATAACTAGTCCATCTTTTACTACGGCATAGCCAGTCTCTTCCTTTCTATATTTTCTTGTCGCAATGCATGCAAGATTCTTTTTCTCTTTATAGAATTTGTACATCTTTGTAAGATCAATGGCTATCAAATTATCCACAAACCACAAAAGAAACTCCGAATTTTTTAGCCTATTATTAATGTGCACAAGATCACCCCCCGTTCCGCTGTTAGAATCTTGAATGAAGACAAGTCTTTTTTTATGTCTTGTTACTCTATTTTCAAAGTAATTTTTTATCTGACCGCCCAGACCCTTGAAGTCTGCAAGTATGATTATTTCTTCAACAAAACCAAATGAAAAGAGATATTGTACTATATGATCTATGAGTGGTTTTCCTTCTATGGGAACCATTGCCTTTGGGAAATAATCTGTGAATGGTTTGCCCCTTGTTCCCTGTCCGCCTGCTAAGATTACTGCTTTCAAACTCTATCGGTATGATTTCTGCTTTCTTCTTCTAGCGCCAGGCCCACCAAACTTCTTGGGTTCTTTTCGTCTGTCGTCCCCGCTTAAGAGGTGTTTGTCAAACTCGTTTAGGCGCTTCTTTAGATCTTCACGCACTGTTTTTGTAAACGGATGATCCTTTGGTTCCTTTTTGGATTTGGTCCAACCAGTCATTGCCCTTGAGATTCCAACAGCGCTAGCATATGCTTGACCCATGAAACCACCTCCACCTACCCTAACAGAAATATCGATCTTGTCACGCAAATCACCTACTATCTCAAGTGGTGCAAGCATTACTTCCCTTGCGGTTTCTTGTTGAATCATTTCTATTGGGGTGTTATTGATTCTAACTCTTCCAATTCCTTTTGTTATATGAACATGGGCTCGAGCAGTCTTTCTTGACGCAAAATAGTTTTCAATCTTTACCATTATTCATGCCACCCAACCATTCTTCCAAGTTCGCCAACACTAGTATAATATGGAGAAGGTTTTCTAATCTTTGCATCATCAAACTGGGTTCGTGTCAAAGATCTAAGCTCATTTGGAACTCCTAAATATGCTCTAAGGCGTTTTAGCGCAGCTTTTCCTGAAGATTTTGTTTTTGGAAGCATGCCTCTAACCATTTTAGTTATGATTGTATCAGGTCTCCTTGGATGAAATGGACCGAATTTTGGATTGTTTATACTTGCAATTTCAAGAAATTTTCTATACGATTCTATTATGGATTTCCGGTTTCCGCTAATCATTATGTTTTCAGAGTTTACTATGGTTACCCTGTTGCCCTCAAGCAAGAGCTTTGCTACATGAGAGCAGAGTCTTCCCGCAATCAGATTTGTTCCGTCTACAATTATGGTTTGGCTTGGCTTAGGTTTTATTTTAGTTTCTACTTGTTGTTTAACCAATTATTGTCACTCCCTTTCCAGTAGGATGGCTTTTGATAAGTTCTGTAAAGCTAAGAACTTTTCCTCCAGACTGAAGAACTTTCTGAGCTCCAGAATTTGAAATAGAAAATGAGCAAAGCATTATTTTATGTGATATGTTACCGGTTCCAAGGACTTTACCTGGCACAACAACCACATCACTATCTTTGGTGAATCTATCTATTTGACCAAGATTAACTGTTCTTCTTGCAGAAGATGGTTTTAATGCAAGCTCGGCAAGCCGTGACCAAATGGGAGCTTTGTTTTTCTTTGACGCCCCCCTGAGTTCTTTTACCATCTGTAACACTACTTGATTAGTCATTTGTTTAATGCCATTTTTAACCCAAATATAATACATACCTCCGCTATAGGGAGGAAATTACTTGTTTAAAACCATCCAATCTTTTTGCAAGTTCGTCGATACCGGCAAGTACTAGTTGAGATGAGGTGAGTGCGCCAGTGGTCTCCACAGTCAAAAGGTGATCATCTGCATTTCCAGTTTCTGTCAGAACTGAAACATTTGCTGAATTCCATTTTGCGTGCTCTGTGCCCCTGCCAAGTCTAGCATAAGCCTCAAGCTTTAGCTTTTGACCTGGTGCAAGCTCAACTATGGGAACCTTGTCACTAATTGGCTTTACAACGTCATCTTCTGAAGTAAGCTCGGCAGAAGTGATAGTTCTAGGAGTATCTGCAGAATCAGCATCAATCATTAGCATAGCACGGCGATGTGGGCAACCTGCTTC
>CAYZOW010000028.1:0-13570 GCA_964480245.1 uncultured Nitrosopumilaceae archaeon
TGCTGGACTTCTAATCCAGTGGTCAAGGGATCGAAGCCCTTCGGGCCCGCTTTTGTTCACAAGTTATTTATTTTCAAGATATAACGCATTCATATGAAAGACATAGAGTTAAAGTTGGAAAATGAGAATATCATTCCATACACAGAGATAAAAGGCAAAATCCAGGTGAGATATACTGGAAGATATGATGGCGTAGTGATAAACACGCAGATCATAAATTCCAACAAACTTATAGTATACAAGTCTTATAATGGAAACCCAATCTCAAAGAATCTTTCAAGGTTATTTATAAGCAAAGATGATATGCCAAAAAATAAAGCCGAATTTACAGCTGCTGTAGAATTTAAGCCAAGTCAACCTCATGAGATAAAGTTCCGTGTTTCTATAATTCAGGAACATAAAGAGATAGAAAGTGATATACTATTTGCTAAGCTAAGAATCTAAAACCTAGCCTTTGTGATTATTAGCTTACCTGTCATCCATGGATGTGGTTCACAGTGATAATTTATCTCAACATCTGGCTGAGTGAACAAGAATTCGTATTTTTCTCCAGGCTTTACCACACCAACTGAACCAAATTTACCACTATATGCATCAGTATATTCATGACCAGCATCAGCAGTCACTGTATGGGGAGTTTCGTCGATATTTTCCCACACAACCCCGCTGTCAATTCCAAGCTGAATGTTTACTAGCTTTGGTACAAAGTTGTCTTGTTGTTCTGGACTTGCAGATCCTTTTATCATATTAATCACATTTTCTAGTTCTACAGGATTAAGAATCTCTTCAGAAATCTTTGGCTTTGCAGTAAGCTCTGGAATATAATAAAGCTGATAATATGAGATGCCAACCGCTAAGCCAACTATCATTGCAATGATTCCTATTCCATAAGCATGGCTTGATGTTGGTTTACTCAACGAATTTTGATGCTTTTTGCTAGTCTTATAAAGCTATTTGGTTGAAAGTACAGAAAAATTTATTTTTTCAGATCTGATGTACCACTAGCTGATTCTTCAGTAATAACTGTAGTCGTTTTTATTTGCGGTGCAGTCTCTTGCGTAGTAACCTCAGGGATTGATTCCTTTTCTTTTGGTGGAAGCGTTGCAGTGGCATCTGGTGCAACACCAATTGGTTTTGGAATTTCTTTTGCTATCTGAGGTGGCGGAGTTGGAATCTTCTTTGTCTCATTCATTCCATATCTGTAAATATGAAACATGCCTGCAAACACAAGCAGAATTAATCCAGTAAGAAAGAGTGAAAAGTTGTTCATTCCAGCAAGCATTGCATTGTATGCAGCTATGTTAAGATAGACCTGGAATGCCAAGAGTGCAACAATTAGCCAGTTTATCCACTTTGCTGATAGGTTTATCTGCGCTACTTTTTGTGGCGCTTTTGATGCAGCAAGCTTTGCCTTTCTTTCTGCTTCCTTTGATAGTTTTATCATCATGTAGGAGAATCCAAATCCAAGTGGGACAAGCATCACCATGACAAGATAAAAGAATATTGGATCTATGACAAGCCTTTCCACAAGTGGCTTTGTTACATCTGGAGATATGTAGAAACCCCAGTATGTAGTTACCATGATTTGTGCAATGCCAGTTATCGCAAACGCGGTCATTATTGGCCTGTCCTTCCAAGAAAATTTCTTGTACCTATCAATGAATGGAACTATAGCTAACGTTAGGATAAACAACCCAGGCCAGGCAACGCCAGTCACAAACTTGTCGTATTGTGTTCTAAGAAATGCGTACAATCCTGTAAGATACCACTCTGGCACAGTGATCCCGGGTGGCACTGTTGGTTCAAATTTGAATCCAAGATCAACTGGAAAGACTCCTCCTGTGATTAAAATAGCACCAGAGATTGCCATGACCATGGGAACATCAAAAACCAAAAATCTTGGCATGTGTACAGCCATGAGTCCAAGCATCACAATTGGAAGTATGAAGACGTGTTGTGCATAAAACCTTAAAACAAAATCTGCAAACCCTGAACCAAACATAGCCTCACGTATTGTAGGCCCTGCGATAGGTATGGAGTTTGTAAGTGATGCCGCTATGCTGATTGCAAGCTCAGCACGTTCACTGAATATGATATCATATCCTGTAAAGGCTTCAAGTATTGTTACTGTTCCAAGTATAACTCCTGTAACCCATAATATTTCATTTCTTATCTTGTATCTTCCACTAAAATATTGATAATACATGTGCAAAATTGCCAAAAGAACCATAGCATTTGATGCGTGATAGTGTATGTTTCTAAGATGGAATCCAAATGGAACGTTGTTATTTATTTTTTCAACACTGTCCCATGCCCTATCCAGTATAGGCTCGTAGTAAAACATCAAAAGTGCGCCGGTTATTCCAAGAATTATGAAAGTGATGAATGTCAGCATTCCTAGAAATCCAAATGGACTTACAAATCGTCCTGGAAATGAAAACTTGGTACCAATGAATATACTTCGTTCTATTCCATCCCACATCCAGTAAAAGAAGTCTACGAGACCGTTTCTACGTTTTAAGGAAACGGCCATATCCTATGACTCCATTTTCATTAACACTCCATTTTGCCGGTTTAATGTACATAAATCCATCATTATCTGTTTCAAAAGTTAGCTGCGCAAGAACATTTGAGGGAGGAGCTTGAAGAGATGCGGGTCCTGCAAAGGCTTTTCCAATACGAACATCGTACATGGTTCCATGACAAGGACATTCTCCCCTCTTTCTTCCTTCTTCAGGCCAGTATTTCCAAAGACACCACAAGTGTAGGCATACCATGCTATAAGCGCGAAAAGCACTAACGTCTTTTGCTTCACCACCATACACTGCTGGCAATCTTATGAACTGCCACTTTCTAAAGGCCTCTTCATCAAGAACTCTATCTTCCGTCTTTGGGTAGGTAATAACTTCAGAGTGGTTTACTGGAAAGGTGTTAACATTTGCTTGAGTGTCGTCTGGCAGGATAACCTTTGCTCTTGTTAACGAAGTCGTATCAGGATTTGGCATGAAATTTCCCCAAGGAACAAATGGCGTAAATGTAAGTGCAGTACCAGCTGCTCCCAACAGCTTTAAAAAATCTCGTCTGGACAGTGTATTCTTAGCACGAGAATCCTGTTCTGACATGCAAGCTTTCGTGTTTGAAAAATTGCATATAAACCTTGTTCTAGATTTTCTTTGAAGTTTTGATTTTCTTGACAGCTATTAGCGTAGCAGCTGTTGCGACTACAATTCCAATGATTATTCCTTGTAAGAAAATCAAGTTCTGATCAGAAGATTCTTTGTCGTTTCCAAAGAGTGGTTTATTATCTATATTTACTATAATCTTCTTTGATATTTCATTTCCTGTCATGTCTTTTGCTGATATCTGGATGTCGTACTTGCCGTTTTCTACCGTCCATGTATCAAACTGTGTTGATATCTTGTTTGAAACTATTCCATTAGGAAGTATTACTGTTATTCCTCCAGTTTCTGGCAAATTCTGTTCTTTTACCTCAAGGTCTATTGTAATCGTATTTGAGATAGTTGAGCCATTTTGTGGAGATTTGATTACAAGCTCCGGAGCTTTGCTGTCAATGGTGAATACAAATTCCTTGGTTACATTATGCCCGACCGTATCAGTTACAGTCACTTTTAGTGTATGTGGACCTTCCGTTAGTAGGTCAGGCGGTATGGAAAATTCTGTCCCGCTAAATTCTTTAGGATCATGCGCATCAAAATAATATTTTGCGGTGTCAATGTTTTCTTCTATTATTTGTGGCATAATTCTAAACGTATTATTAATGAATTCTGGTACTTCGAGTAGTATTTGAGGTTCTTTTTCATCTGGCAAAATTGTAGAAAACTTGGCAGCAATAGTTATGGGTTCAGCAAGTGATTGGCCTCCAAACAAAGTAGAATGCATCAGAAGTGAATAGGTTCCAGTCTGATTTATTGGGGCATATAATACTGTGGATGTGTCATCTTTGTTTTTAATTGGAAAGAACCCCCCGCCCTCACTAAATGGAGTTGTGCCAAGCCAGTCCCCAGTAGGCCAACCTTGGAAATGACCAAGTACTCCAGGTGGCACATTAGTCTGGACAATTCTTCCAAGCGGATCTATGACAAATACAGAAAGGTTTGTGTCTTTATTTTCCCATGAAATTTCTAGTGCGAGTGCGTTTATTGTTTTGTCCTCTACATCAAAATAGTATTGTCTCCAATCTCCTGCATTGTACCTGTTTGTCATGTCAAAGGCACCACCAATGTAGCCGTTGCCATAAAGTGCATCACCTGTTTGGGAACCTTCTATTACAGTTAGCGTATCTTTTCCTTGAATCTTCTTTTTAACTGCGAAAGAAACTGGTACATTAACCTCATCTGAGTCGCCTTTAAACAAGAGGAACCCTTGGTAAACTCCTGGTTTTGCATCTAATGGGACTATGAGTGTTGCAACAATATCAGTGAGACTGCTAGGCGGAACCTGTACCACGTTGTAGTTTACCCAAATATTGTCCCAGTCTTGCTTTTTGTAAAAACTTGTAGTTACAGTGTAGTCCATGGAAGTAGAGTTTTTCTTTGTATCACCAAGCCAGTATGAATATCGTGTTGGTACAGGATACACTCCTACAAGTGGAACATTTTTTATCTTTGCGGTTGGTTCTGAAACTCTTAGCTCTTGTACAGTGCCCCACGAACCACCGCGGTTTATCATGGAAAGCTCTGTGTATGTCACATTGCCATCAGTATTTTTGTCATCCCAGTCATATAGGTAAAGTGATGAAATCTTCATATCGTTTGCATAGATCTTTTCTGTGGCATTCATAAAACTAGAAAATGGAAAATTTACGTTTAGGATCATTAATGATGCATCATCTGGTATGGGTTTGGTTTTTTGGAAAAAAGATGGCAAATCCTTGTGTTCAGCTATGTTTTCAAGAGGCAGATAGTTTGGCCTAAAGACACCTGATTCATTTAGTAATGGATCTTGTAGTTGGATTTCAGTTGTACTATTGTATTGTGATCTTTTGACTAATTCAAGGGTTTGTGGTGTTATTGTAATGTCAAGTGTTCTGTTTGTTGGATTTTCAATTGTAAAGGTGGCAAATGTTCGTTCTCCAGGATAAAGTCTGCCACCAAACCATGCAGTTTCTGGAAAAGAGTTATTACCTAATTGGAATTTTTCAATCCCAAATGATGAGAAGTTTAGCGCGTTTATTGGTGGAACTAGAATCTTCTTTATGTTGGAATACGACGCGTTATTATATACAATGAAAGCTCCGTTTTTTCCCTTGACAAAGTTTACTGCATTTTCTACGTTTACTAGTCCTGTTCCCTGAGTGAAAGGATCACTTTCCAGATCGGTTGCAGTTGACATTAGGATGTTTTTAATTCTAAATGGATCATATGCCTCGTCTTTTTGTTTTAGACTTTCCATCAGTACTGCAGCAGAGCCAGAAACAAGTGGTGCTGCCATACTGGTTCCACCAAACAGTGCAAATGGATCCGTTGCATTTTTGTTCTTTTTTGTCACACTCGATGGAGTAAAGCTATATGCACCAATACTCATCAAATCAGGTTTTGGATCACCTATTATGCCTGGTCCCCTACTTGAAAAGTCTACGATCTCGTTTGAGAAAGTGGTGCTGTTTCCAAATCTTGGTTGACCTTTGAATGAACCATATCCAACGTACACATTGTTTGTTGTTGCACCAACAGTAAGACCATATGGCGATGCATTTGGAAGTCCCAAAGTTCCGTATCCGTGTCCTGCATTTCCTGCACTACTTACAATAAGTACCCCAGGATAATTTTCATCAATAGAACCAGGCACTACAAGTACACTTAGCACAAGTGAAAGAATGTCAAGACCAGCTACTGATTGCAGAGTTGGAAAGTTTGAAATTCCCCAGCTGTTTGATATAATGTCAACCCGTGGTTTCCCATCAAAGACCCAATTGTTTTTTTCTTGACTTAGTCCTGTTGCCCACAACCAAGCATATACTACGTCACCAAACCACAAAGCCTTGATTGGGAGAATTTTTGCATCAGGCGCTACACCTTTTAAGGTGTATTTTGTCGAGTTACCGTAGATATCGTATTTTTCCTTTCCTTTTGATACTATAGATGCAGCACTAGATGTTCCGTGGCCCACAAAATCATACATTACACCAAAATAATTTCCTTTTGGATCAAGAGGGGATAACAGGGTTCCATTGATAGCTCTGATTTTTGTGTCTATTGCGGATTCATTTCCAATAACACCATATACATCAAGTACTTGTGCACCGAAGGTTCCCGCGCTATAATCAAATTTTCCATCTTTATTAGAATCATATAAAAAGAATTCTTTTCCATTTCCTAACGTAATTGGAACTTCGTCTGTAAAATCAAAATCATACTTTGGAAGCTCGTTATCCTTTAATTCAAAGCGCATAAAATCGATCCATGATGTAGACATGTCAGGTATGATAGTATCGTACAAGCCAGCAACCTTAGAATCGACTACAAGAACCGGTACAAGTTGTAATCGTGGAATTGTCCCTTGTAAAACACTTTGGTAAATCACACCAAGGTGGTATATCCCACTTTTTGAAATGGTGTAGTCTTTGTTACTTTTACCAATCTTCATATCATTTGATATTGTACCATTAAGCACCGGGGTTCCGCTACTGGGAAAGTTAGAATTGAAGACTAGTACGTAAGTATTATTTCCCTTTTGGAGCAGATCCAAAAATACGCCTTTTGAATTTACATATACAGAAGAGGTTATGTTTTCTGGTATTGGTTTGGTATAATTTGTGATAATGCCTTTTTTGTTTATATTTGCAACGAAGGTAGCATTTGTCAAGACCAACCCCTGACCATCAGCATCGATCATTATTGGATGGTTATTTTGGTCACGTGCAAGAGAATCCTGAATATCAGGATTTGAGAAGTCTATTCCCGTATCAACTACTCCAATCGTTATTCCTTTGCCTGTATGGTTGTATTTCTGAAAAACTTCATCAGAACCAATAATTTTTCCAATTCTGGATCCTTCTGTAGCAGCTTCACTGGCTGTTGAGTTTGGAAAAGCATCAAATTCTAATGGAAAGTCCTCAATTGTTGTATACCCTTTTGATTGTAAACTTGATATGTCATTTTGAGAAAAAACCCCAACAGAAAAAAAACCTTGTTCCGAGCTTATTCCATAAGCAAGGTTCTTTGCAACCGATCTCACATCAGATATTGAGCCAGCTCCAAAGACCACATATCTTTTAACTTGAATTTCTTGTGTTACAGGCGTCATAGTTAGAATATCCGATTTTTCCCTAAGATTAAAAGTTGGATTTGGCTGTACTAGATCAATATCATAAAATCCATATGATTGCTTGGCAAGTGCAGATAAGATTAGTATGCAAATAAAAAAAAGTACAGCCTTAGTCATGATAAAAAAGGATCATCTTTATTTATTATAGCTATCTTCGCCTGGCAAGAATTGTTATCTGTAATGCAATGATCACTGCAATCAACGCTACAATTGGAAAAAACAGCGAATTGAACTGACCAGATGCTTCTTCTATGTTTGATACCGAGTCAGAAATTGACTCGACGCTCTGATCAATGTTCTTGTTTGCTTCAGTTAGTGACTTTTGGCTTTCTTCAAGTGTTGAGCCAAACCCTGCAATTTCTTCTTTGAGCTTATCTAGCTCTCCTGATGTGGCATCCAATATAGAGTTAAGCTGTACGATTTGGTTTGATATTCCCTCAATATCCTGTTTGAGGACAACTGTTGCTACAGATCCATGTGATATGGTTCCTTGAGTGAATGATATGATATGAAAGACGTATGTTCCTTCTTGATGTGGGGTGTAATCAGCATAGTAAATTCCTTGATGAAGTGTTTTAAATGATGTAGAAAGACTTACCACCTCTCCTGATGGCAAGTGAACATGTGATGTGCCAAGGAGCTCATCAGGCGAACCACTAACCAAGAGACCGTCACTTGTAATCTGTACAAATACTCTAATAGGTTCATTTACGGCCGCAGTTTGCGGCGCAAACACAAGAGTATTTACTATCCTTGAAATTGGAACTCCTACAAGCTCAGTTGACTGGGTAAACTTGATATCGATTTTTTGCGAGAAGCTTTTTTCCTGACTAGAGATTACTTCTACTGTATACGTTCCATATGGAAATTTTGTTGATGCCACGGGCCATTCTATTAGTATGTGGTTAAATTCTCCTTTGTTATCTACAGTAATTTGATCAAATTTTGAAATTGTGCCATCCGGTGCAAATAACCGTAGAATCAATCCATCGTTTGGAACCGCTTTTCCATATACCAAAAGAGGTTGACCATCAGAATACACTTTGTTGTCAGTAAATAGCTGCAGCTTTTCAGCATGTACCACAGATAAATTGGTGGACAGTAATACAAAGAGTAAAAGGCCGACTAGTGCTTTCAACTCATTCATGGTGTCTCTTGCCATAGATATTGGTTCTGTTAACAAGTGAAAGCTTGTAGGTAAATGAATCATGTAAAACAGTTTGACTCATAGACTAGTGGTTGAAAAAATCTGATAGACCATCACTATACTTGGTGGTACTGTTCTCCAGGCATAGAATTTATGGCAGCTAGCGAATAGTTGTTTTGTTCTTTTTTCGCTATGGTAAGGGACGCGTTTCTTATTACCAATTCATACAAAGATTCTGGTTTCGGTTGTAAAATAGTTGAAATCATGGCTTTGATGGGATCCATATGTGTTACAAGCAAAACATTTTGTCCCTCATGTTTTTTGGAACAATAATTAACCATATCTAGTACTCTTTTTTTTACGCTCGAAAAGGTTTCTACTCCATTTTTTTGAATTAAAGAGCTATCCTGATAGAATTTTAAAAATACATTTCCATACTTTGCAAACATTTCATCGTACTGCATCCCAGAAAAGCTTCCCATTTCAATCTCCGTTAACCTTTCATCTATTTTACATCCAAGGTCAAGCTTGTTAGATACTATTTCTGCAGTATGCAATGCACGTTCAATTGGACTAGAGTAAATTGTAGAAATTTTGAGAGGTTGGAGAAAGGTAGCGATTTTCTGTGCTTGTTGTATACCAGTTTGTGTTAATGGGATACCTTTTGTACGGCCAGCAAGAATTCTTTCTACGTTGTTTTTAGCTTGCGCATGGCGTAAAAAAATAATCAGTGACAATGGTGTTCAGATGTTAAATAAGAGATAATAATAACATTACCAGAGCTTGGTTTTGTGAAGATAGGAGTTATAGGCGGCACGGGGGGAATGGGAAAGGGTTTTGCGATCAGATGGTGTATGAATCATGATATTTTAATTGGTTCACGAGATACTGCAAAAGCAGTACAAGCGGCTTTAGAATATTCGAAAAGCGCTATGAAATTGTATGGTTCAGTAAAAGGCAAGATAAGCGGTAATGACAACCTTTCTGTTGCAAAAGAAAGTGATGTCTTGGTGTTGTCAATACCCTATGAAAATATAGATACCACATGCTCTCAGCTTCTTCCCAACATAAAAGATGGCTGCATTGTGATTACTCCAATAGTTCCTATTACAAAAACTAATGCTGGATTTGAGTTCATTTCGTTTATTGAAAAAAAACCATCTGCGTTTGAGCTTGTACAAAAGTACATGAAGGATAAGGCTAATCTTGTTGCTGCGTTTCATACAGTATCAGAAAAAAAACTTGCAGATCCAAATCTTACCTTGGATTTTGATGTCTTTGTTTGTGGTGATGACAAAAATGCAGTAAATGTTGTGAATGGATTGATAAAAGAGATAAAAAGTCTGCGACCAGTATTTCTTGGCCCTGGTTCACTTTCTTATCTTGCTGAAGTTGCAACTCCTATACTTTTGAATGCAATGACAAAGAACAAAATGAATAATCCTGGAATTAAGATAATTTAAAATCTATAGAATTAACTAATTGTTATGAAAGGGAGTTTTAAACGTGGGCGAAACTGGTTTACTGCAATGGGAATTTTGTTTATAGTAGTGGCTTGTATCACACTTATTAGAAATTTATTTATTTACGGACCAGAATTTCTTGTGGATTATTTCATTTCTCCACAGATTACAAACGAAAAGATATCTGCAGCCATGATTGGATTTGGCACTTTTTTGATATTTGTTGGATTTAGGAAAAGATGCGAATGAAAAAGAATGAATTTTTAAAATCACAAAAACTTTTGCGGCTTGCTACTGTAAACAAAAATGGCATGCCATACATTGTTCCTGTGTGGTATCTGTACAAAAATGGTAATTTCTACGTAGGAACTAACACTTTAACCAAAAAAGCAAAAAATGTGAAAAAGAATCCGAAAGTGAGTTTTTGTGTTGATCTAGGAGTTCATTCTCCTATATTTGGTGTCATGGGGACTGGTAGCGCTAGGTTGATTTTGAAAAAAAGCCATGTTGCTAGAATTGCTAAGAAGATTTTGTTAAGATATTTCAAAAGTCTAAACAACAAGTCTGCTCAGGAGCTTCTTTCTCAAACTGACTGCATTATAGAAATAATTCCAAAAAAAATTACAACTTGGAAATTCTAGGCCACAAACTCTTCTATTTTATCAAGAGCATTCTCTAGGATACTAATTTCAGGTAAAAAGACCAACCTAAAGTGACCACTTCCATACTTGGTTCCAAATCCGGAGCCATGAACTGTTAGAATTCCCTTTGACTTTAAAAGCTCCATAACAAATTCTTTGTCGGATTGGTATTTGTTGTTCTCAATTTTTGGAAAGGCGTAGAAAGCCCCTTTCGGATTTGAGCATCTAAGACCGTGCATTCCGTTTATCCTTTTTATAACATAGTCCCGCCGTTTTTTCAACTCTGAGACGAATTTTGGAATGTAGCTTTGAGAGCCTCTAAGTGATTCTATTGCAGCATGTTGGATTGGTAGATTGGATGCAATTCTTACTCTTGCAAGCTTTGGTATGTTTTCACGCAGAGCCTCAAGCTGTCTTGAATTGTTAAATGCAAGATAACCAATCCTCCAACCAGACATTAGATGCACCTTTGAGAAGCCATTTACCAGTATTACTGGTGCATCACCAGAAACTTTACCGATCCCCACAAACTTTTCGTCAAAAACTATCTGGTCGTATATTTCGTCACAAATTATGTACAGGTTATGTTCAACAGCGATTTCAACCAAGTCTTTAAGGGATTTTTCACTAAAGACGGCTCCTGTAGGATTATTTGGACTGATAAGACAGATTGCTACTGCTTTAGGCGTGATTTTTGATTTTATATCCTCAAGATCTGGTGTGGAGTTGTTTAGATCTACTGCAAACTCTATTGGAATACCTCCAAATAATCTGACATAAGATGCATATGGTGGATAATATGGCCCAGGTATCAAAACCTCATCACCTGTCTCTACTATTGAAGCCATCAACATCTCAAGTCCCTCTGAAACTCCATTTGTTACAAGTATATCGTCTTCAGAAACCGAAAGACCCTTTGCTTTTTCTTTTTCAGCAATAGCTTGTCTTAGCTCTGGTAATCCCTCTGACGGAGCGTAATAATTCTGTCCATTTTTAATTGCCTTCATAAGAGCTTCTTTTACATTGTCTGGTGGTTGAAATCCGTATTGTACTGGGTCTCCTATGTTAAGATAGGTTATTTTCTGACCTTGCTTTTCCAGTTTTTTTGCAGAAAGTGCAATATCACGTATAGCATATTCCACACCCGTTACTCTTTTTGATATTTTCAATTATCTAGACAGATATTTAGCCCCGTTAAATTCTAGTGCGGGTGGCTTCGGACCACCAGGTCGAGGGTTCGAATCCCTCCGGGCCCTCTTAATTGGTTTTATCTTATGTGTAAATAAAAGATGTAAATTTAAGACTCTAAGTAACAGTAAAGACTGTGAAAATATATTCACCATTTAGAATTGGTCTAGTTTTGGTGTGTATAGCTTCAATTTGTGCAGGCATAATATTTTCAAGTAGCGAAAAAATATCATATGATACAAATCTGGATGTAAGAGAAACTGCAAATCTTGATTTGTATTTGGTAGAAAATGGCCTTGGATTTTATACAATTAAGATTCCTGATTATGAAAAACATGTCCTATTTGTCCAAATATTAGATCCTCATGGAAATGTCATTGAGGATAGAAAAATTGGAACAAAGATGTCTGTAAATTATTTCAAGTTTTCAGAGAGTGGAAAATACAGCGTGGAAATAACCAATGTTTCTGAAAAGTCGGTTGGAATCGAGGTACAGCTTGGTAATACAAGATCTTCCGAATTGTGGATTCCATTGTTTATAGCATTTTTTGGTGCTGCTGCTATTGTATTTTCTGGATACAAGAGGCTAAGTAATCATAGTACCGCACAGCCAGAAGAGAATATTTCGTAAACTGGAATACAAAGTACAACGGAGCCAAAAAGTAGTGTTAGATTAAAGCCGATCCATGCAATAGAAAGAAGAACGGTCATAATGGCAACTGGAATTATTTTTCTAGTCTTTTGTTTGTCAACCAAACAGAGTGTCATAAAACCACCAAGAGCACTTAGTGCAAGACCTGTCTCCAGAACAAGGTGTGATGCACTCACTAGACCATCAACACCGTATATATCGTGTGAAATAGAATCGGCGTAACCTGCAGCAAGTTGTAAAACTGTTCCTATAATGATAATTTTTAATCCCTTGCTCAAAGTTCTGTTTTTTGAATTGGCAATTGTGACAAGCAAAGCTAAAATAGCAGAACATGAAATCATCCCAACTCCTGTATATACCGCTACATGTTGTATTGTCCAAAATCGTTCTGGTTCGCGCATGAGATGCGATGTGGCATCCCACAGCCCAGCTACAAGTTCAACGGCAACTCCAGAAACTGCAAGGATGGAAACTATGAAGATCAGAGTTTTTGTTCTTGAAATAAGTGAACTAGAAAATGCATTTGAAGGTAACATCTGGATAAAAGTAATGCGGAATACGATATATAGAATGTTGTCTTGGAAAATTTAGCTTCTGCTTTCTTGAGCCTGCACGTATGCAATGGCTTTTTTCATTTCGAGTGCTCGCTCAAAGAGGATCTTTCGCACTTCGATTGCCTCTTTAGCTGTCATGCTTCGCTTTTGTGACTCAAAGAAAAGCTCTGCAAATCCGCCTGTCACATAGCCGACAAATATTCCAAAGGCTACTTCGATATCATCTTTGGTAAGTGGCTTTAAATCTGATGCCATGTTTCGTATTTTCTGCGGGTTTGTCATCAAATTATCTATTATGGAATATAATGCATCCTTGAGCACTACAGTCAGAGCCATCTAATTTTTGGCGGTATCCACTACACAAGAATCTTACCAGATCAGAACTTATGACAAAATTTTGATCTTTTTTGACTTGCGTAATAACTATTATACCACGTGAGGTGAGAGATATTATATGAGTCCTGGAATAGGATTAATGAAGCGAAGACTTCCAACCGAAAAAGAAGCCATTCCTGTAGCGGTCTCGGTAATAATAAAAAAATATAGTGTTACTGCAGACAAAGTCAAGACATTAGAGACAAAATACGATGAGGATAGCGGTGATTGGTATGTGGCTTTAGGATTTAATGAAAAAAGAG
>CAYZOW010000029.1:0-12943 GCA_964480245.1 uncultured Nitrosopumilaceae archaeon
CAGATTAAGACAGACAGTGGGACAGAAATTCCAAGAAAGGAAGTAGAGGAACCATTGTTTTTAGAAATAAAAAATTTTCTTGCCGCATCTGAAGGTAAGGAGGAGATAATAGTAAAACCAGAGCATGCTGTAAATACAACTAAGATTGCAGAGGCGGCACTTTTATCTAGCCAGAAGGGTACTCCCATATATTTAGACCTGAAATGAACAAAAAAATGATGGAAATGCTTGCATGTCCAATAGACAAGCATTTTCCTCTTGAAATTTTCGAGTCAGATTCAAGAGAAGAAGTCGTCTTAGAAGGCGCTATTTACTGCACAAAGTGTTCTAGATTCTATCCAATAATAGAGGAGATTCCAATAATGTTACCTGATGAGCTAAGAGACAAGAACCAAGATATCGAGTTTTTAAAAAGAAATCAGTTTACGTTACCAGAAAAAATAATAAAGCAAGCATCTCCGTGGCACTTGTGATGTCTTTGATAAATTTTATTTCAGAAAAAGCAAAGATAGGAAAGAACGCTATGGTACTAAACTTTGTTTATGTTGGAGATGATGTAGAAATAGGCGATAACGTAAAAATCGAACATGGCGCAAAGATCTATGAAGGTTGTATTATAGGTTCAAATTCCATAATAGGTGCCAACGCAGTTCTAAGACCAAATACGCAGGTTGGTGAACATTCTATATTTGGCAGTTTATCTGTATGTGTTGGAGATACCAAAATAGGTGATTGGACTACAATACATGATAATTGTCATGTAACTAGTGGCATGACTATAGGCAGTAGTGTGTTTATTGGACCCATGTTTACAAGCGCTAACACCCCAAAAATGTCGAAGGGCAAATTTGGTTATCCAAATACAACTCATGATCCAAGAAATCCACCAATAATAGAGGATGGGGTTAGGATTGGAGAACGTGTATCCCTAGCACCCGGTGTGAGAATTGGTAAGTATTCATTAATAGATATGGAATGTTTGATAACTAAAGATATTCCTCCATATAGTCATGTTAGAGCTGACAAATCTATAGTTGGTAGAGTAATTGGAAAAATTGATTAAAATTTTTGTTGTTCTGTGATTGCTTTACAAATGATATTTGTACAAGGAGATATAGTACGAAAATTCCTATTAAAAAAGTGAAGGCTATTAATGACTAAGGTGTTTATGAAATATCCAGTTCTTTATCTTTGATAGTAGATAAATCCAAATAACCACTAATGTTATTGCAATTACTGCTTTTACTCCTGATGTGAGAAAAGAGTCTAGTGCACCGTATTCAATTATAGAAATTGGTGCAGTAAATACGATCAATATTCCTCCTCCTATTATAATTAAGATCCACATTACAAAAATAAACAAGAAAATGTGAGCTCCTTTCATATCTTTAATCCCATCATAAAGGCAGTAATGATTGCTAGAGCTGCAGAAAATAAAGCGAGTTTAAAAATTACACCTCCAATTTGTTTTTCTGTCATCGGCCCCCCTGCGAGAATTAATCGCACTAGTGTAACTGGGGCATCTTTATCAGTAGTAGCCATAAGCTTAAAGTCATCTGTATGGGCAACTGGTTTTGATTTTACCGCTCTATGTTCTATTATGCGTTTTACACTTGATAGAAACAAAAATGAGTTTATCACTGCTGGCAAAAGTGCTACTGCTGCTATTATTTCCACGTGACCGACAATTGCTATTACTCCATACATTGCTCCAAGAGTCAGGGCACCAGAATCACCTGGAAATATTCTGCTAGGGAATTTATGATATTTATAAAAAGCTAGTGATACAAATCCAAGTGGAAGGCTGGCCAAAGCAATTTCATAATTTTGTATTATAAAGAGGGATACTGTGAGTGCAAAGCTTGCAATGATCATGAAGCCACTTGCAACACCGTTTAAAACATCAATTGAATTTATCGTGTTACCTGTTATGGGGATCATGAATACTATTAATGCAAGATACAAGGCAGGAATCTTTACAGAACCAAAAAGTGGAAATGCGAGGTTTGAATCATATGCTCCAAGTAAAAGTATTGGAATTGCAGAAACTGCAAGAGCTACTGGTTTGAACCATCCCCCAAGTATCTTTCTATCATCTATTATACCTACAACAAAGGCAAGTGATGTTGTAACAAGAATTGCTATTATCTCTACTGTTGGAAAAAAAACATACAACACAAGCTCTGATGTTAAAATTCCAATTATGATGGATGGGCCACCAGGTCTTGGTACCATCGCACCACCCACTCTGTTGTAGTCTTTTACTGTTAGATTCCTTTTTTCTAGCGCTTTTATTAGGAAGGGGGTGGTTACGTATACCGAAAAAAATGCTATAGATGAAACTAGTACAACAGGAATGATCTGATCCAGCATTATCTTACCTTTCGTAGTTGTGTCTTTATGCTTTCTGCAAGGGACAGATCTATCTTGTCTATTTTTGCCAGTTTCTCTACTGGAATTTCAGACAAGTCATGAAGATTTTTGATGTCATTTTTGTAGAGTATGCGCGATCGAATTCTGCCTATACCATGTATTTTTACAAGCTCAACTAATTCTTCTTTTATTCCATATGATATTCTCTGCCGTAAAACGTTTAATTCATCTAAAAGATCGTCACGTTTTTCCAGCTTGGCAAGATCATACAGTGAATAAGCAAGCCAATCACCGTTTTCTGCCATCCTGTGCATATCTCCAGATTCTATTCCTAAGTTATCTGAAAGAAAGATCTCACTTGACTCGTTTATCCAAGCATGCATTGCAAGAAGGCTCCTTGAGCAGTCATATTCTGAGACACTCTCGATTAGCTCTGATACATTGTTTTCAAGTAGTATTCCTATAGTTTCATAGTCTTTGTTTCTAAGAGTGAATTTGGGGAAGAAATCCTCACAGCTTGTAATAAGGTGTAAGAATCCTAGTGCATGGTGTTTTCGTTTTGAGGTTTTTTGTAACGCCTTTCTAAAAGAAACAGCTGTTAATGGATCAATATACAGCATGGATGTTTTTTTACCAAACTCTGTTGCCACAAATCTATTTCCTTTTTCTTTTATCAATTCTTCCAGTTCAAGATAATCCAATGTTATTTGTATCTTGAATTTTATTGTAGGTTTTTGCATCTGAGAACCTGCTAGCGTTTCAGAAAAAAAATCTACTATCTTATCTTTTTTAATGCCAGGGGTTGTAGCTACCAAGCTCAAAACATGTGTTCGTAACGCCTTGTCATCTGTAAGTTTTGATATAATTGGTTCTGGTGTGCCGTTTACGTAATAATCTATAAGCTCAGTACCGTTTGAATTTCCAACAATTATTGCTTCACCAAATGTGTCATATTGCGGCCTACCGGCTCTGCCACAGAGCTGTTTGTATTCAAGAATGCTAATGGGTTTGTTTGCTCCAAATCTTGCGTTATATCTGTTTATGTTAGAGATGATAACACGCCTTGCTGGAAGATTTACTCCAGCTGCAAGTGTTGGTGTTGAGGCAAGCAGCTTTATCTTTCCATTTCGAAACTCTGACTCAATTATTTCACGGCAGTTTTGGTTGAGACCTGCATGATGAAATGCAACTCCTTTTTTCACAAGTGTAGCTAGATTTTTGATAAGATCTGTATGTTCATTGTCGTTAAGAATTTTCTTAGATATTTTATCAAGATCTTTTTTTTCTTCTTCTGCAAGACTTTTCCCTACAATATCAGCTGCTTTTGCTGCAAGTGAAGTAGATCTTGCACGTGTTTCAGCAAACAAGATAGCTTGACCGCCATTTTTTAATGAATCTAAACCAAGATCTACTGAGGGCCCTCGCATACTTGTCACAATTTCAAAGTTTTTTCCGTTTTGCATAGTTACAGTACCACCATCGTATACTCCTTCCCAGAGTGGCACTGGCCTCCAGTCACTTTCTACTAAATCGCATCCAAGCCAAGAAGAGATTTCATCTGCATTTGTGACGGTCGCACTCAGTGCAAGTAACTGTGGGTGTTGCTCTAACAACTTTAATTTTGTAAGTACAATTTCAAGTGTAGGCCCTCTTTCTATATCACCAAGAAGATGTACCTCATCAGCTATAACGAGGGTAATATCATCTAGCCATTCTATGCTATGCCGAATAACTGAATCCATTTTTTCGTTTGTAACCACAATTATATCACTTTTCTCCAGATTTTTGTCAGCCAAATCAAAATCCCCGGTTGATATTTGCACTCTTATCTTTCTTCCAAAATCCAATGACTCTAATTTTTTAAATTCAGAGAATTTTTCTGAGGCAAGAGCCTTGAGCGGGCTAAGGTAAACTATTTTCCCCTTTTTTTGAAAAAGATGGTTCAGCATCGCAAATATTGCAATTAATGTCTTACCACTTGCCGTAGGCGTAGCAACAAGGATGTTTTTTCCTTCTAACAGACCTTCTTTTATGCTGTCTTCCTGTGGTGGATAAAGCGTTTCATAGCCTAGAGTGTTGAGAAATTCAATTGCTGGTTTGGGGAGATTAATCTGCGATACTTTCATACCCGGTTATAATGACCGGGTTTCGATTCATAAATAGCTGACTCGCGCTGTAGTTTTTTGATATATTTACGAGCTTCTTCCTCCGTAAATTTGCCTGTTTTAACAAGTTCTTTGATAAACATCTTTTCCTCAACTGGCCTTTTTTCGTCACCCTCAAGGGATTTCATAAAATCCATGAATAACTGCATCTTTGAAACTTCGCTATGTGGCCTTCCTTGAAGAACACCAAGATCAACTTGTCCTGTGTTAACATCTACCCCAGCATCTTCCAGCATACTTTGGATCAAAAAGATGGCTCTTTCTGCGTCTTCTGCATCTACCTGATTTTTCATCAACAGTCTTGCCCTAGCTGTAGCTAGTCTTACTAATCCTTCAAGCTGTCTTGGAGTTACTGTTATCATTCCTTCCGATTCAACATTCCTCATTTTCATATAATATTCAAGTATCTTATCTTCAGCCTCTTGTGTTAGAACTGGTTCTATTCTTTTGGCATATGAGAGGTATTTTGTAAGAATATCTACATCGATAAGAGATTTTGTGTCTACGCTGGAGCTTCGATGAAGGCTGAGTATATGTTTGGCTATCCTACTATCTTTTTCTTTTGATGGAACATCTCTTACTACAAAAATCAGATCAAATCTTGTAAGAAGCGGAATTGGGAGGTTTACGTTTTCTGTTATATTTTTGAATGGATCGTATTTTCCATACATTGGGTTTGCCGCAGCTAAAATCGAAGTTCTAGCGTTTAGAGTGGCAACAATTCCACCTTTTGCAATGCTGGCAGATTGTTGTTCCATTACCTCATGTAATGCACTTCTATCCTCTGGTCTCATTTTGTCAAATTCATCAATGCAAACTAGACCTTGATCACCAAGAACAACAGCACCAGCCTCTAACATCATTATGCCAAGCTTATCCCTCACAACTGCTGCAGTAAGTCCAGCAGCCGTAGAACCCCTACCAGAAGTATACAATCCTCTAGGCGCAATTCTTGCACAAAATTTTAACATTTCACTTTTAGCAGTACCAGGATCTCCAACAAGGAAGATGTTAATGTCACCACGAATCTTGGCACCATCTGCAAGGACTCTTTGTTTTGAACCAACAATCAAAAGCAAGATTGCTTCTTTTATCAAATCGTGCCCGTGAATATGCGGTGCAAACGATGAGACTAGTCTATCATAAATATCTGGATTTGTTGCAAGTGATTTGATTATCTTTTCTTCATCTGGTGAAATTTCTTCTCTTTCTGTACTTCGAGAAGTTTTGATTCCTCTTCCTCCAAGAAACTCAATATTGTTTCCTTGTATTCGTAATCTGTAGATACCACTTTTACCACGCAGAGATGGTATGTGTTCTTGTTCAATTCTTACCATTCCTGTAAGTATCACACGGTCTCCGGGTCTTGCATTATCAAATAAATCTTGTAATACTGTAACGTCTACATAATGTGGAAGCTGACCTGGTGGCAAGTCTTCTGGTAATTCCTGTAGCCTTACCATCTGAAAGTCAATAAATCGACTCTTTTCAGGACTAAGTTCTAGATCTCTGTGTGTGCACTTACCATCGCTGCATTTCAATGGTTCACTTAATTCAAGTCCTTTTTCGTGAATTACCTTAGTTGGATGGCCCTCTGGACAAAGATAAACGAGTTCCTTTGCGAGGGGTTTAATCTCAGACGACCTGACAACCATTCCTGAAACACTTGTCATCTTTCCAATTATTTCGGCATTTATCTCACGTAAGCTGCGTTGCAGCGGATAATTTGATATTCTTACTCTAACATCGTGCTGTATTTTTTCAGCGTACTGGGGGAATCTTTCTTTTAGAATATCTTTTATTGCTTTAGCAAAAGCATTCAGTATGTCGTCTGGCTCATTATTAAAAACTGATTCTATTTCTGGATTCGATACTAGATCATTATAATCAACTACAAGATATTGGATTTTCTTTGCCAACATCTGATCTATTTCTTCTACATATTTGTACGCGCCAGCCTTGTCTTTGAATTGGGTTAGAAATTCTTTTACTTGATCTACACGCCTTTCTTTTGTTGGTATCAATTCAGAAAGTGCTGTCATTTCTTGTTACCCAAAAATTGTTTTTTAAAGTTAGTGCTCTGTGAATGTATTGAATCAAAAAGAGCACGTTCTTCTATTGATAATTTTTTTGTAATCTCTGAAGTCATCTTTGAAGAGTCTGCCAGTCTAATTATTTTCCCTTGTCTTTTTCGTATAAGAGTGTTCAACATACTTTCTACTTTATCGCTATCTTGTTGCGGGAGTTTTTGCATATATGATCGTATTTTTATATAAAAATCAGAGTCAAGTGTAGAAAGATCAAAATCGCCTTGTACATTTTCCTTTACAAGAGCTTGCTTGAGCGCTACAACCATATCAGTATCCTGAATATCTACCAATTTTTCTGATTCTAATACATTGGCTACCCAACGTGGGATAGTAAGAATTTCACCATGCTTTGCATCTATAGATACTTCCGATGCGCTAACTTTGATATCGTGGTTAAAGGTAACTTTAACGTCTTGTAGACTATATCCAAGGGTATGAACTTGCGTTAGATCGGAAATTTCCAATGTGCATGAAACTTCATTCAAGGATTTAATGGGATCGATCGATCAATTCCGTTAACAATTAGCTTTGATCATTTGATCCTAGAGGTAATTTATTAGGTGAGAGGGCGGCTATCAGCTTATGACCGAGTCTACTATGTGGGTGGAAAAGTACCGCCCCATGAAGCTTTCTTCCATAGTAAACCAGAGGGAGGTCATAGGCAGTCTAAAGTCACTTTTAAAGAATGTATCAGAGATGCCACATCTAATGTTTTCAGGATCTGCAGGAGTTGGAAAGACTACTACGGCTCTATGTTTGGCAAGGGAGATTCTTGGGGAGTATTGGAAAGACTATACACTTGAGCTTAATGCGTCTGATGAACGTGGCATAAACATGGTAAGGGACAGGGTAAAAAAATTTGCGCGCTTTTTAGGACTTGATACAAAAATTCCATTCAAACTCATAATATTGGATGAGGCCGACGAGATGACTTATGATGCACAGACGGCTTTGCGTAGAATTATAGAAGATACTGCCAAATATTGCAGGTTTATATTAATTGCAAACAACATATCCAAAATCATAGAACCGCTTCAGAGTAGATGCGCTGTATTCAAGTTTACAAGAATTTCTGAAAAGGAAGTTGTATCATATCTAGAGGGAATTTGTAAAAAAGAAAAAATAAAATTTGATGAAAAAGGACTCAAAACAATCTATAGTTATTCAGAAGGAGATATGCGTCATTCCATCAACATATTACAAGCAACAGCAAGTCTTGGAATTGTAAACGAATCAAATGTAAAGATATCAGCCGGGCTTACAAAGACAAGTGATGTAGGTGAAATTCTAAAACTTGCAATGACAGGCAAATTGTCTGATGCTAGAAATAAGATGATAGAGCTGATTAAAGTCTACGGTATGTCTGAATCAGATTTTTTAAAATACTTAAATGAAGAGTCATACAAAATCAAAACTAACAGGCTTTCTGATATTTTGGAAACGATCGCAAAATATGATTATAGACTAATAATTGGGGCTAACTCAGAAATTCAGCTTTCTGCACTTTTGGCAGAACTTGGTAAGATAGGAAAATAATAGCGCAGAGAGAGGGATTTGAACCCCCGCGTGCTTGCGCACATAGGCTCTCAAGGCCCACGCCATGCCGGGCTAGGCGACCTCTGCGGATTTCGTTCATAAAAACTAGTTAAAATTTGTTTGATTTTCTGATATTACGTGCTGTTAGCGAATCAAATCAATGCGTGTAATTTTAGTCAGATCTGAATTATGTCTACTTTAACTAGATACTGAATTCCAGCTACAAGTCCTTATATTATCACCTATGGAGCCTTCTGACCACCACTTGCCGTATTTTTGACCCATAATGGTATTTGCCATCTATTTATTATTTTTCAGCTAATCAATGTTTATATTTCAAAATGAGAGTTTGTATTATGTTGTCTGAAAAAAAGCTAAAATCGATTTCTGTCTTTGTGCCAGAGGAAATTGTATGTAGTAGCTTGGAAAAAAGTGGTTTTGTATTGCAGGAAACTGCAACAATATCAAGTGATGGTAAATTCTGGAAAAAAATACTTTACGTAAAAGGTGATGAGTCGATTTCTGTATCTGAAGAACTTGGTGACTATTGGCCAAAGGATCCAATAGTGTCAATATGTGGTCTACCAAACACTATTCAGAAAATTCTAGGAGATCTAGATGCCTTCCTTTGAATGCAATGAGACTCAGTTTATAGAAAACATTAGTCGCCTTTTAGAGTCAGAAAACAGATTCGTGGTAAACAGAAGAATGCAGGTTTATGATGACAGAAGGTATGGGCCTGTTGGTCTGCCTGATAGCATATTTACTCAGTTTTCTTCTGTTCTTGCTAGAAAAAGTCAGAGGTCATCGGTATATGCAAAGACACACTTTCTTGACGATTACCACCAAAAAGTGCATTTTTTACAAGATCTTCTTCACTCTTCGTCCAAAATGAAATATCCGCTTTTACACATACCTTACTATAAAGTGGAATATTCTTTTAGAATCTGGGGAAACTCGTACCACTTTAGCTTTGATGTTCTGTTCAAGCCCAAAATTTCTATAGAACAAAAAAAGATAGTGAAGAAAATGAACCCAAAAATTGAAGAGAGTTCCATTATGTTAATTCATGTTCTTCAATTTGAGCCTCCCCCAGAGGGGAGGTTGGCAATAAATCTACCAAAAGTACTTGTATTGGATTTCAAAAAAGCAAATAATCCATTAGAGAATTAATCAAAAATAAAGAAAAAGAGAGAGTTCTAGTGGTGTGCGTGTGGATTTGCAGAACCTACTTCCATCTTTGTGTATGTTCCAGCGGCCTTTTCGTGAGCTTCCAGATTTGACTGGTCAACTTTAACTGCTAGTGGAGGACAGACAGAGACGCATGCCATACACCAAATGCAATCATGTTCCCTTATAGCATCAGCCTTGTCTGAGTAATCCTTACGTTCTTCTTTTACGTAACTCCCAGTTCCAGCGAATGTTTCTTTTATTGCTTTTTTTGCTGGAATGTCTTTTTCTGTTCTATACCATTGAAAGACTTGTACAGGACAAGCTTCAATGCATGCACCATCTGCAATGCAAGAATCCCAATCTACTGCGACCATTGTACCACTCACACCCAACGGTTCTATTTTTTCACCATGGGCCTTATAGGCGGCTTTGACTTTTTCATCTGCAGCTGCTTCTGCTACTTTACCGGGACCCCATACAAAGTGAAAATGTTCACCATCTGTATGCGATATTTTTCCAATTGGTTTAAGTCCCTTTGGAAAATCTTCTGCTATTGGCATGAAAATTTGTTGCATGGTATTATATTTAAACCTAGATAAAATTAGTTTAAACTAACTTTGCGATCTCTCTTTTATGAACTTCTTCGTTGGCTTGGTCAACTTTGATAGCCTTTGTTGGGCAAACTTCAACGCATGCCATGCACCATATACAGTCTGCCTCTTTTACTGGGTTTGCCTTATCTGTATAGTCAAACTTATCCCTTCTTAGTATTTTACCCGGGTTTTTATACCACTCAAAAACCTTAACAGGACAGCTCATAAGACATGCGCCATCAGCAATGCATGAATCCCAATCTACTGCTACATATGTACCATGGATTCCCAATGGTTTGATCTCTTCTCCTTTTGCAACATAATCTGCCCTGACTTTTTCGTTAGAAGCAGCTTCAGCTAGCCTTCCAGGTCCCCATACAAGATGATAGTCATCACTTAGTGGATCTTTGAATTTCCCACTCACGATATGATTTTTTGGAAAGTTTTCATCTATTGGCATTTTAGATTCAAGTCTTAACTGGTTAATTAAAGGCTATTCAAGATAAATTCATATCTTTACTGTCTTTGTGTTGACTCAATGGGAATTTTCAAGTATGATGTTTATAGGAGTCCTAATGTGGGCATATACACAAAGGTTAATGACAAATTTGTCTTTGTACCAAATGGATTTGCAGTGACAAAGGCAAGAAATCTTGCAGAATTTCTAAAAACTGATTATCTTTTCACTTCAGTAGCAAACACTAGGCTTCTAGGACCGCTTATGGTAGTCAACAACAATGGCATAATACTTCCTCGTAACTCTCTGGAAGAAGAGCTTACCCATTTAAAAAAGTCTACAGGTCTTAATGTTGCCATACTGGATACAAAGTATACGGCGGTCGGAAACTTGATTTGTGCAAACGACAGGGGGTGCATAATGTCACCAATGATTCCAAATGAATGTGTAAAAAAGGTTCAGGATGTTTTGGGAATAGAGGTCTTACAGAAGAGGATAGCCCGATATCATCAAGCTGGTGCAATGGCTGTAGCTACATTAAATGGTGGCATCATTCATCCAGATACAGAAGAAGACGATATCAGATTGATATCTGAGGTCTTAGGTGTAAAACTTGAAGCTGCCACTATTAATGGCGGCATACCTTTCGTTGCGTCAGGTATTCTTGCAAACAACAAATCCCTCGTGGTCGGTACCCTCACGAATGGGCCAGAGCTTGTAATGCTAACAAGGGCTTTTAGAGTTGAAGACTAGATTTTGGATCAGATAATATGGATTCAAGAATAACTTGTTTTTCTGTTCCATCCTTCATATTTCGTACTACGACAGTTTTTGAAGAATATTCTTTTGGTGCCACAATGATTGTAAGTTTTGAGTTTGAGGCCAGCTCCATTTGTTTTTTCAGGGGCTTTCCTGTCAAATCTGCTTCCGCACGTATTCCTTTTTGTCTAAGTTTAGAAACTATGTTTAGCGCTACTTTCTGCATTTCATCATTAACAAATGCTACCCAAATTTGCGGCGTTTTTATGTCATCAGTAACTCCCTGATTTTCTAAAGAGAATATTATACGTTCCACACCTCCAGCAACTCCAGTTGCACCAAGATCGTCACGCCCAAATGCTTTTGTTAGAGTGTCATATCTTCCACCTCCTACAAGAGCTCCAAGATCTGAGTTGCTATCAAAAGCCTCGAATACTATACCCGAATAGTAATCAAGACCTCTTACAATACCAAAGTTTATTCTAATGTTATCAACCTGTCTGTTTTTTAAGGAGGTGAAGAGCTCACATAATTTATCCCAGTTTTTAAGTTCTTTAACATTAAATTTTCTTTCAATTTCCTCAGGGGTGCCTTTTATTTGGGAAAACTCTAGTATTTTTTCAAGATTTGAAGATGCATAACCCTTTTCTACATATTCTTTTATGATTTCTTGTTTTCTCTTTTTTTGAACCTTATCAACGGCCCTAAGTATATCAGCTATCAAATCTTGAGAGTCTGATTTGAAGATTTGGCGCACATATGATTCTATGAGTTCGCGATCACAGATGTCTATGATTATATTTTTTAGTTTTAGATTGCAAAGAAATTTTGATGTAAACTCTATTACCTCAGCGTCGGATTCCAGAGTGGGTTGACCATAAATTTCAACATCCCACTGATGAAAAAATCTGTATCGTCCTTTCTGGGGTTCGTCGTATCGCCATACACCACCAAACGCTGAAAGCTTTGCAGGAAGTTTAATTGATTTTTGTGATACTGCATACCTAGTAAGCCCAATAGTAAAGTCAAATCTTAAAGCAACCTCGCGATCTCCTTTATCTTTAAAATAATAGACTTCGTTTTTGATTGATGGACCACTTTTTGCTTCAATTACTGAAAGAAGCTCTATTGGAGAGGGCTCCATAAACTTGAATCCAAAAAGATTTGAAGTTTCGATGAATTTCTGTCTGACATATTCGATTTTTGAAACTTCGTCAGGCTCTAAATCTCTCATTCCACGTGGTAGATCCAAATTCAAAAATCATTCTTTCTCTAATGCATTTAGACCTTACTGATCACTGCAATTAACTATTACAAGAAAGTGTGCTTAATGTTACAATGAATTAATAGTAGAAATACTCAACAACACCCCCTATGGGATATCGCTATCTAGAACACATAACAGATGTCTTTATTGAAGTCACAGGCAGTACGCTAGAGGAAGCTTTTGCAAATGCTGGTGTTTCAGTTGTTGATACAATGGTAGATGTCAACTTAGTTGATGAAAAGACACAGAAAAAAATTCAGATTAATGTAAAAGATCTCAATCACTTGCTTTACAATTGGCTTGAAGAGATAATCATACTTACTATAACGGAAGGTTTTGTGCCAAAAAGATTTTCGGTGAAGATTACAAAAAAAGACGGCTACGATCTTGTAGCAACATTATATGGCGAAGAACTTGATTTTAAGAAGCACCATTTCAAGATGGAGATAAAATCACCAACCTTTCATCTTATGGAAATAAAACAAGAAAAAGAAGTCGTGATGCGTTTTCTTCTTGATTTATAAACTAAA
>CAYZOW010000030.1:0-12584 GCA_964480245.1 uncultured Nitrosopumilaceae archaeon
GACTAGGCTACGACTGATGCCAAAATACTAGAACTTTCAACTTTTTTCATTTTTTGGATCGATTCATAGTAAAGGAAATATACAACATGAGTTCAGATTTTCTATGCGTTATTATTTATTTTTAATTATTGCTTTTTTTGTATTATCAATAAACAGTCTTCCAAGCTTTGCACAGGATACAGAACCTCCAGAGCCTGTTAAACCTCTCATTACAGTATCTGTCGATAAATTATCATATGCTGCAGAAGATACAATAGTAATTTCTGGTACTGTAAAATCTATTGTAGAACAAACCCCCCTTACCTATCAAATTTTTGATCCGGTTAAAAACCAAGTTCAGATAGGACAGGTAGATATAGCTCAAGATGGCAAGTTCACCACTACTTTCAAACCAGGAAAATTATGGAAACTAGATGGTACCTACACTGTGAAGGTTCAGTATGGTCCTCCAAATGTTGTAGCTGAAACAAACTTTGAATTTAGAGGCACTACATCACCAGTCACTAAGATATTTGAGGTAGATGCTGGCAATCAAGGAACCTTTGATGTTGAATATACTATCAATGGTGGAACAGTAAAGGACATGATAATAGATTTTGAAAGCCTTGCTTTGGTTATTTCCATAAATGCTACAAGCGATGGAACGATCACGGTAAATATCCCGCGGGTTTTGATGGATGCCAAAACAACCAGTGGAGAGGATGATATATTCATAATTCTGATCGATGGTGCAGAGGTTACATATAATGAGGAGAAAACCACTAGCTCCAGAACCTTAACAATACAATTCTTGGAGGGAGATTCCGATATAGAGATCATTGGTACACAAATAGTTCCAGAATTTGGTCCAATAGCAGCTTTGGTACTTGCAGTTGCAATTATATCCATAATTGCTGTTTCTGCAAAGACTAGGCTACGACTGATGCCAAAATTCTAGAACTGCAAGTCAACTTTTCTTTTATTAATACATAAATACTCATTAACTTGTTATTTTTGCTAGTAAACATGGTCTCACGATTAATAGCTTATGCGATCACAGTAGCTATGATATCTTCGATAGGTGTTATACTACCTGCTTTTGCAGATTCTCATAATATTCCACCTCTTAGTGTCAGAACAGACAGTGATTCCTACGATCAAGGAGATACCGTAGTAATAACAGGTCTTGTTAAATATCTAGAAGAAGGCATACCAGTTACTCTTAGAATTTTGGATACCAATAGCAAGCTGGTTGGAATTGATCAATTCAATCCTGCGTCAGACGGAAGTTTTTCTCGGACATACATAGCTACAGGACCACTGTGGAAGGCGGCTGGAAACTACACCGTCATAGCACAATATGGTTCTGCCCAGCAAGCTGAAACAACATTTGCTTTTAGTGGAGGCACTGGAACAAGCGAGATAAACCCAGCAATAAAGAAAGTGTTTGAGGTAGATGTTGGTGATCAAGGAACTTATGATGTTGAATATGTCATAAAGGGAGGAACTGTTAAAAATATGGATATTGATTACGATGGACTGGCACTTGTAATAACAATAGATGCTACCAAAGATGGTACTATTACTGTTACACTCCCAAGAGACCTCATCGATGCTAAAAAACCAGCCAACCTTAGTGCTGATGACATATTGGTAGGCAAAACTGTTGATCCAAAAGACCTAGAAGATGATGACTTCTTTGTTTTGATAGGCGGAGAAGAAGCAAGCTTCAAAGAAACAAAGTCTAAGACTTCAAGAACTCTTAGCATTGGATTCCTTGCTGATGATACTCAAATCGAAATTGTTGGTACACAAATAGTTCCAGAATTTGGTCCAATAGCAGCTTTGGTACTTGCAGTTGCAATTATATCCATAATTGCTGTTTCTGCAAAGACTAGGCTACGACTGATGCCAAAATACTAGAACTTTCAACTTTTTTCATTTTACCTAACACTTAGATTATTATATCACTACAACAAACAAATCGTAATGAATTTTGAGTTTGAAGAATTTGATTCACCGGAGGACATCTTCATGTATCTATCTACCATAGTACCTCCAATGAAAAGTACAATGCCAATAAACTCTTACAAAGGATACATTTTTTCAGTAATTCCACTCAACCTCACTACAGGAAATTTGTACCTTATGATCTACACAAAGGGCAAGTTAGATGGAAGGCTGTTAGAGTTTGATATGAATTTAAAAAAATACAAACCAGTCGAGTCTGCAGAAAGGGCAGATAAAACATATTTTGTGGTTCTAACACCTAAAAGAAATACGATTGCAGATGCAGCAATAAAAGAACTAGAAAAAAATTCTACCTAGTGTATGCTGGAGCAGTAACTGATCTGCTTTTTGAATAATGTGACATTATATCATCAGGAATCTTTCCATTGAATAATTCCTTGCACAAGCCACGCAGATACCTCATAATTGCCCATGTACCTACCTTTATCATTCCATACATTATGACTTTCATCGGAGGACCAAAGGATTTGTTTCTAATTATTATTGGAATGATATCATTTATGACGCGTAAGTTGTGTTCCCAGCACCTCCAGAACAATGTAAATTGAGCTTCGTTGAGGTTGCCAAAGTGCATCGAGTTCTTCTCGTTAAAGTCTTGATATAGAAGAGGTGCTACTAGGCCCCGCATGTTCATCTGTTTGAAATCATCAATCAAGTCTATTGTGTATTGGGTTTCGTCAGGAGTTTCATCCGGCCAGCCAATTATGAGTGTGGCTGCTGGGAACCAGTGATTTTCATTTAAGATCTTTGCACCTTCTCTGACAACCCATCCCCATTCGTCTGTAGAAAATGGTTTTGCCTTTACTCCAAGATGTTTTTTGACCATTTTTGGAGCAACAGTTTCAATTCCCAAGTTTGTAGCAAGCCATTTTTCATTACTCATACCATTAATTTCTGATATGTCATGAAGTAATTTTGGATCAGCACATACCGCAGAAAATGTCATATGAGTAGTACCAACAAATCTAGCGCCAAGAGATTTCAGTCCTTTCCACAAGTCCGTTATTGCATCATAGTTTGGTTGAAAGTCTCTACTTTCACATCCATAAAGTAGCATTTCGTCAGAATGTAACCAAATCGAATCAAAACCATAATCAAGATTTATCTTTGCTTCATGTTGAAGCCTTTCAAGTGGTAAATCTTTTTTAGATCTCTTATTGACATCACAAAAATCGCAACCTCGTCCACATCCTCTCATTGCTTCAATAAGAGAGTTAACTGTTGGACCTTCAATAATTGGAATGTTTTGAATGTTTTTAACGAAACAATGCATTAGTTCTGGCGCATCACCTTTTTCTAAATCATGAAACAAATCTAGTGCAAGCTCATCCGCTTCGCCTACTACTACAGTATCAATCCCATGAATTTTCATCCTATCTGATTTTGCAAGTTCCCATGCACCGTTTCCTCCAACAACGACATTGAAATTGTATTTTTTCTTTAGCTGAATTATACTAGCACACATTTTTTTGAATTTCATTGCTACATAGGAGAGTTTTTCTGGCGACATGGTAGTTGTGACCGGTGCCATACCAAGAGGATCCATTACATTGATTCCTACAACTTTAGTGTCAGGTCCAATGCAGTTTGCAAGATAGTCAGGATGTGCAACAAAGACTTCGTCTCTTTTATATCCCTGTAAGAGCGCACTTTCAACTCTTCTTAGTCCAACTTGTGCAACTTTTGCTTCTCCTGTAACCTTATCAGTCTCTACACTAGGGCAAAAGACTTTGTCAAAGACCCACTCGGGAAGAACCTCATATGGGCCACAAGCAATAAAGCCGTAAAGAAAGTTACCTCGATAGTTAGTCATCAAGCTGCGGTCTGCAGTTAGAACTATTCTCTTTCCAGCCATTTTCTTGTTGTATCTCCTTTTTCTATGATATAAATCGTTTACGACAAGACCATTCAAAGATAATACTGCTTTTTACCATATGAGGTTGTATAGATAACATATGAAGGATTTATCTGAACCAAGACATGTAGAAAGGCACCAGTCTGAAACAAGTGCAATAAGGGACTTTGTCTTCGGTTTTGGAGATGGTATCAGTACGTCATTAGGAATAGTTGCAGGAGTTGGTGGTGCAAATATTTCTTCAAACATAATCATACTTGCTGCAATAGTTGCTATGTTTACAGGTGCAAAGGCTATGGCTGTGCAAAATTATCTTGCCGTAAAATCACAACGACAGATCTTACACTCTGAGATAGAGCGAGAGCGGTGGGAGATTGAAAATGTTCCTGAAAAGGAGAGACAGGAAATAGAAGATGTTTACAAAGCAAAAGGATTTTCTGGAAGTGAACTTGAAATGATTGTAAAAAAGATAACTTCGGACAAAAAAGTCTGGTTAGATACCATGCTTACCGAAGAACTGAAGTTGAACCTAGAAATTATTGGCAGCCCATTAAAAAGTGCATTAAGGATGTTTGGATCTTTTCTGATCGGTGGAATATTACCAATTATCCCATACTTCTTTGCAGATGGTTATGTACCACTTATTATTGCAGTAGGAACTAGTCTTTCAGCTTCATTTGTAATAGGTGCAATCAAATCAAAGATAGCCAACCTTAGCATCATAAAAGGCGGATTGGAAATGGCAGGCCTTGGAACAGGCATTGCACTTATAGGATATGGAATAGGAGCCGAACTTGCAAATCTTGGTGTTGTTAATGTTTAGTTCTTTTTCTTGCAACTCTGTTAGCAATATTAGCTGCAATGGCACCCGCTCCTATACCATTATCTATATTCACTACAGATAGACCAAGAGTACAACTTTGTAGCATTGCTGCAAGTGCTGCTACACCTTTTTCTCCATACCCATATCCTACCGAAGTTGGCACTCCTATTACGGGTATATCTACAAGTGAAGAAACTATTGAAGCAAGTGCACCTTCCATACCAGCAACTACTATGACAGCATCAACTTCTTCTTTTATCATTTTTTTTATAATTGGAAAGACCCTGTGTAATCCTGCAATTCCTACATCATAGCTACAAATACATACGCATCCCATTACTTCGCACATTAACCTTGCCTCTTCTGCCACTCCAATATCTGAAGTTCCTGCAGTTAATATTCCAACACGACCACCTGAATAACGCGACGCATTTTTGAAAATTAGAATAGATGTAGTGTTTTTCCCAAGCTTTGTCTTGAGTTTGTTTTTCTTTAAAAGAGAAAGTATCTTTTCATAATCATTTTTGTTAATCCTTGATACAAGTACCGAATCTGATCTGCGTATAGCGGCAAGAATTATTTTTTTTATATCCATAAATGATTTTCTTTCTGCAAAAATCACCTCAGGTATGCCACGTCTAAATTTTCGACCAATGTCAAGTTTAGCAAAATCTTCAATTTTTTCTATAGAATGTAAAGAAAGAAGTTTTTGTGCTTTGGATACAGTAAGCTTCCCTAGCTTAAGTGACTCTAAGATTTCTATCAGGTCCAATATTATCTTTAATCCTATGTGTGGTTAAAAATTTAATCAGTATTCCATAGTCGATATTGCATTTTTAACGCTCTCAATTCCTTTTTTGAACCACTCTTTTTCATTAGCATCAAGATCAAGTTCCAATATTTTTTCTACCCCTTTTTTACCTATGACAGCAGGTACACCTATAGCAACATCTGAATAACCATATTGCCCATCAAGGCAAGTTGTAACCGGTATTACCTCTTTGGTGTCACGTACAACTGCTTCTACCATATTCGCAATTGCATTTCCAGGTGCATGAACTGTAGCACCCTTTAACTCTATCACCTTAGCAGCAACCTGCCTTGTATTTTGTATAAGCTGCTCAATTTTTTGTTTCGATAGGAGTAAGGTAAGAGGTATTCCTGAGACAGAAGAATATCTAGCCAAAGGCAACATGTTTTCTCCATGTTCACCAATCACTATTGCGCGTATGGAGCCTCGTGACATGCCAGTTTCTTCATGTATGAATTGAATAAATCGTGATAGATCAAGCATGTTACCCATGCCAAACACCCTATTCTTTTGAAATCCTGAGACCTTGTATGTAAGGTATGTCATAGGATCAAGTGGATTTGTAACTGGTATAATCATAGAGTCAGGAGCGTATTTTTTTATGTTTTCCACAACGCCTTTTACAATTGATGTGTTTATTTTCAAGAGATCCATTCTTGTCATTCCAGGTTTTCGTCCAGAGCCAGCCACTACAACAATAATGTCTGAACCTTTCATTTCAGAATAATCATTTGAACCTCGTATATTCACATCGATTCCCTGTTCTGAAAGCATGTGGTTTAGATCCATGGCTTCACCCTGTGGAAGTCCTTGAACAATGTCTAGAAGTAGAATTTCTTCAGAGAGTTTTCTAAGTGCAGTAAAAAGCGCAGTAGCTCCACCAACCTTTCCAGCTCCAACAATTGTAATCATAATCAGGCGTGATTTTGATCAATAATTAAACTTGGCGATTGAAAGAATTTTTTAAGCAAATTGAAACTTTGTCAATTATTCTAGAATTAAAAATTAAAACGCTTTAAGAAACGATCTAGAGCACTTTTCGCTTGAGTCGTCTTTTCCTGATCTGGCTTTTCATGCACATATAACCAAATAATGGTTTCAACTCCGGATTATGTTGCAGTTTCCTGTTTACTTCTTTTCTTGGAACTTGAATTTCAGAATATTTCAAACCCATCTCGTGTTGTGCAATTATTTGCCTGTAATCTCCAATAATAACACGTTCTTGTTCCGTATGCCTAAGAAATTATTTTAAAATAATTTTTTAAAAATAAAAAAATTTTGTTTTTAAAGGATATATATGTGATAATTTATGTTTTTACGTTAGTTTAGTTATATTATTAGATTATGTATATCATGTTTTGCATGTATCTATATATGAAATTGTGTTGGACCACACGATGAAAATTTTACCAATCATAGAAATTACAATTTATATGCATTCTGAGGGGTTTGCAATTCGATGGTAGTCATCATAGATTCGCAGATAGCTGGAATCTCAGGAGACATGATGCTTTCTGCTTTGATCAATATAGGTGCAAACAAATCAAAAGTAATTGATGGGGTTCACGTAACGGAGAATTATCTTTCAGGCTCTAAAATCCAAAACTTTGATTTTGGAAAAATAGTCAAGCATGGAATAGAAGCAACAGAGGTACTGTTGGATGTTAAAGAGAATATGCCTGATAGAAAAGGAATTGAAATTCAAGAATGCATTTTACTTACATCAGATAAGATAGGTCTTTCTGAAAAGGCAAAAGTCTTTGCTAAAGAGAGTATCAAGTCATTGATAAATGCAGAATCAAAAATTCATGGTGAGCCCATAGAGTCTGTCCATTTCCATGAAGCTTCAGGCATGGATACTGTGGTAGACATAATTGGATCTGCAATTGCTTTAGATGATCTAAATTTTTTTTCAGAAGAAATAATTTCTACTCCTGTAGCAGTAGGCAGTGGAACACTTACTTTTTCACATGGAACTGTATCAAATCCGGCAAGCGCAATCTTGGAGATTTTTCGCAATTCTGATATCATTATATCGGGCGGACAGGCAAAAGAAGAACTCACTACCCCTACTGGTGCAAGTCTTCTTGTAAATTTAACAGATAGATGTTCAGAGTTCTACCCTTCGATGAGGGTGCAATCAATAGGCTATGGTGCAGGAAAGAAAAATTTTGATTTGTTTGCTAATGTACTTAAAATTGTCAAAGGTGAAAAATTGGACTATTTCCAGCAGGATTATGTTCAGATACTTGAGACAAATGTAGATGACGTGTCTGGTGAGGTTTTAGGACATATGGTTGATAAGATCATGGCAAACGGTGCAAAAGATATTACAATTACACCTGCCATAACCAAGAAGAGTAGACCAACCCACCTTATCTCTATAATATGTGAACCAGATTCTGTAAACGCCATACTAGATACTCTTGTATCCGAAACAGGTACGCTTGGAGTCAGAGTTAGAACCTCTGCCAGATTTGTTGTTCCAAGAGTAATAGTTACTGTACCCCTGATTATTCATGGAAAAAGCTTTGCTGTAAAGTGTAAGATGATAAAAAGTCAAGGGGTTGTAAAACACTTCAAAGTGGAAGCTTCCGATGTCAAGTTGGTTGCTGACTCACTTTCATTATCATTTAAAGATGCAAATGAGCTTATTAGATCTGA
The DNA here is from genome assembly GCA_964480245.1 of uncultured Nitrosopumilaceae archaeon. Classification (GTDB taxonomy): domain Archaea; phylum Thermoproteota; class Nitrososphaeria; order Nitrososphaerales; family Nitrosopumilaceae; genus JBBDNF01. The sequence goes on from CAYZOW010000030.1 coordinate 8,164, forward strand.
GATTAAGCAGAAGTTGGATGCAAAATGACAAAGCTTGATAATTTGATACGATGGTTTGGTGGAAAGGGTAAGGTACTTGTTGCACTTTCTGGGGGGGTTGACAGTGCACTTGTTGCTTATGCTGCGTACCAATCTCTTGGAACATCAGCAATAGCAGTAACAGCTGACTACAAGACACTTGCTCAAGAAGAGCTGGAATCTGCAAAAAAAATATGCGCTGAAATTGGAGTAAAACATATTGTTATACAGTATAACGAGCTTGAAAATCCAGACTTTGTAAGAAATGATAAAAATAGGTGCTTTTACTGCAGAGCCGAGCTGTCAGAGCATCTAAAAGAAATTGCCCATAAAGAAGATGCGAATATAATAGTAGATGGTACCAATCTAGATGATCTTGTCGACTACAGACCTGGTATCAAGGCTCTAAAAGAAAACGGTGTAAAAAGTCCACTTGTAGAAGTTGGATTTACAAAAGAGGAGATAAGAGAACATGCAAAAAAAGTTGGTCTTTCTGTCTACGATCGGCCTTCTAACTCATGTCTTGCTTCACGCATTCCATGGGGACAACAGGTAACGGTAGAGAGACTTGCAAGAATCGAGATGGGTGAAATTATGATAAAGCAGATTTTTGGTGCAAAACAAGTTCGGATACGTGACTTTGACGGCGTGGCAAGTATAGAAGTTGGACGTGAGGAGATCAAAATGCTTTCAGACAAGACCAAATTGTCAGAACTTATCCACAATCTAAAGCAAATTGGATTCACATTTGTTACCGTAGATCCTGAAGGTTACAAGCCTGGTAAGTTGAATGTGATTGTAGATTGATTTACCTAGACAACGCTGCATCAACACCAATGCATGAAAAGGTAATTGATGAAATGATTCCGTATTTTAAGGAACAATATGGAAATCCTTCATCTATTCATAAATATGGTCGTCTTGCTAGGATAGCAATACAAGATGCAAGAAAAAGAATAGCCTCTTTGATAAATGCGGATCATACGGAGATACTTCTTACATCTGGTGGTACAGAATCAAATAACACAGCGTTTTATGGAATTACACACCAAAACAAAGGAAAACATATTATCACATCATCTATTGAGCATGATGCAATACTAGAACCTTGTAAGCATCTTGAAGCAGAAGGTTTTCATATCACATATCTTCCTGTGGATAGACATGGTCTTGTCAAACCCGAAGATGTTGAAAAGGAAATCTCTTCTGATACATGTCTTATTAGCATAATGTTTGCAAATAATGAAGTTGGTACTATTCAGCCAATTAAAGAAATTGGAGAAATAGCTAATGAAAAAAAAGTTACTTTTCATACTGACGCTGTACAAGCCGTTGGAAAGATGCCAATCGATGTGAAAGAACTTAAGGTTGACTTACTTTCAATGTCCTCTCACAAAATAAACGGCCCAAAAGGCGTAGGTGCTTTGTATATCAGAAGGGGGGTAAAGGTAGTTCCTCTTATACTTGGAGGCGGACAGGAAAATGGTCTTAGGTCAGGCACAGAGAATGTGGCAAGCATTGTAGGTTTTGGGAAAGCGTGCCAGCTGGCAAAAGATAACATGAGCCAAAACCAAGAGCAGGTAAGAAAGCTTGGAAGGAAGCTTGTCTTTGAGATCCTAAGGGAAATACCACATACTACCCTTAATGGGCATCCTGAAAAAAGAATACCAAACAACATACATTTCACATTTCTTGGTGTGAATGGTGAAGATTTAATAATCAAGCTTGATGAAAATGGAATTGCGGCATCTACTGGTTCTGCCTGTTCGGTGAGAGTGCAAAAAGCATCTCATGTTCTAAAGGCAATGGGTTTTTTACATGAACAAATAACTGGTTCATTGCGTTTAACAATAGGAATATCAAACACTGAAAAAGAAATTGATGAAACGGTTCAGGTTTTAAGGAAAGTAGTAAAGGAGTTACGCGCAGTATCTCCTTACAGAGAAAAATATAACTTTTAGATGATAATAAAATGTTTGAAAATAATGTTTAATCTATTGATTTCCAATTTTACATTCATATGAAATAGCTTTTGTTGTTGTATAGTAAGTGTAGCCCAATACTGCTAATGCGACAAGACGTAATGGGATCTCATAATTTGTTAGAAACGAGGTAGCAATACTCCCCACAGTTCCAAAAGTAGAAATTACAGCGAAACCGATTGGGCCACAGCTGCATGCACCAGCTGATGCACCTATTATCAAGCCTAAAAATCCACCTCCCATCTTTTTCATGTTGTTCTGCAATGCTTTTATTCTATACACATTCATGCTTACTACCAATCCTGACATGATAGAAACGCCAATTATTAATACAAATCCAATTAGTCTGTCTGTTGGTATATGTATTATAAAATATGGTTCAAAAAAGATATACTCTGAAATTATTGAGAGTGGAATGAAAATACTCACAGATATGATCATTGCCAGTGCCATGTAATTGAATTTAGAAAAAATAGTCGTAAGCATCGTAAGAATTTAAATCATACAATCATATTTGTCTTTTTTATGCTATGGCTTGTATTATATCATTTTTAGAGACTTTTAATGATTATCGTGAGCCTACATTAAGACTATATTCTGTTTTTTCGGCAAGTGGTGTTGCAGAGTCTATCCCATCCCACACAAAAATTTCCACAGTATAATTGCCAGGAAGTATTGGTTCCCATAAAATTGTTGCAGTATTTTTCTTTGTGGGATCCACTTTACCATTAATCCATCGTAGATCCACAATACTATTGTTCTCATCCCTTACTTGTATGATATAGCTATAGCTCTGTGATTGCTGATCTTTATTTGATATCTCTGTTACAAAGTTAAGCTTCTGACCGACTACAGGTTTTTGTAACAAAGGTCTGTTAAAGGAATCTTTTATCACAGGAGTTTTTATGTTGATATTAGCCACAGGTTCTCCTTCAACTCTAGGCGGAGTCAATGAAAAACTAGTAGGTAACTTGGCAAATGTCACGCCGACTTCCCTTGGTTGCCCTGACACATCTCTAAAATCAAAGTAATTAATTTCAACACTTCCCCCAGCTGTAGAGATAAGCTTTGTGCCATCTTCATTACAAATTTGTGAAGGCATTTTGAAACTTCCTTTGAATTCTCCAGTGCCTGGACCCGTCTCTACAAGTGCAAATCCAGTTGATGCAAGTCCTCCCGTCTCAACGCCATTTATGGTACAACGATGATATCTGAAGTCCTTGATCTCAATTTCAAAAAGAATGTTGCCATTTGCATCTCCTATTGTGTCATCTGCTACAGACGCTGGGTTGTTCACAACATTGTAAACATCAATCACGTCATGTCTTGCGTTTAGGTCTTGATCCGTTAGGATTACAACAACAGGCTGGCCGAATCTATAGGTTTTTGAATCAAGTGTGACTGTGCCTGAGTGTGTTCTAATATCTGTTTTTGAGGATATTCCTATAGTTACACCGACATTGGCTATATCAGAATATGCTAGATTTATTCCCTTGGCGCCTGTCAGTTTATCGTTTACCAAGAATTTTATTTCATTACTAATTATACGAAGGCTTTTGATTAGATTCGGATCAAATTGATTGAGCTGATTTATCACTGTGTATTCCATTGTGCCAGTAAAAGTACCTGAATTGCTTGATGTTTCCTCAAGTTCTGCTCTGTATATAGCGTTGTTTATGCGTTGACCACTCTTATCACCAAAAGAAAACAGATCAAATACTATTGGTTGAGTATCCGTCTCACTTGAGATGGTTCCTACACTCATAGAATCACTGGACGCATCGAAATTTATTTCTAAAAACACTGAAGATGAAGGCGATATTCCATTTATAGCGTCAATATCATTGTCATCAATCTGAACAAGACCATTTCCAGACGAAATGTCGCCAGCATCCAATATTTGAACCGCTGTCGCACTAGTAAATCCACCAAATCTTAGTGTCATACTTGTATCAGAAAAGGAACTGATTCCAAGCTGTCTCTCAAATGATCTCAAATCATAGTTTATCCAGTTTATTCCTTGTGCATTGGGTACATCTATGAATAGATTTTGCGGGATGTTTGCTGTAATTCCAAGATCTAGTGTGACTCTTTCAAATGTAAAAGCACTTGAAGGTGGAGGTCTTGTGTCTATTATTAACCTGTCAGAATTTGTGTCTGGTACACTTGATAAAGCTGTTCTAAAGGGCGGAGCTGGAGGGGCAGTGCATGATACTGCACAGAACTTCACATCTAATGCATGTTCCAACGTAACTGGATCTCCGATTTCTAGTGTGGGTATAATTGCAGAGCTTCTAAACACATCTAGGTCTTCATCAGCCCCTTGGTTGAAATTCTGATCATTATCAATTAGTGTTATGGTTGCCTTTTGGCCTGCATTGAATTGGCCGGTCTGGATACCAAGTGAAATGGTCGCAGTAA
>CAYZOW010000031.1:0-5326 GCA_964480245.1 uncultured Nitrosopumilaceae archaeon
CCATAACACCTTTTAATCGTCTGTCGTTACACGAAGCTGGTAGGAAAAGATGGCCGGTGATCCCTATGCAAAGCGTCTCTTATGGTTTGTTTTTGCTGGATCAAAAGGCGGTCTGAACAGAATTAGATTGATATCCGCAATAAGAAAGACGCCACTTAACACTAATCAACTTGCAAAAGAACTTGGATTAGACTACAAGGCAATCCAACACCACCTGAACGTTCTTGACAAAAATAATCTCATAACAAAGGTAGGGGATAAATATGGAGCCACTTTTTTTATTTCTACATTCTTGGAGGTCAATTTGGAAACATTTGACGAAATTGTAACGAAATTGGAAAAAAGTAAATAAGCTTAGGAAGAGGGATTTTTCTTACATGGAACCAATAATGACTGCAAGTACCATAGTATCAGGCGCAAACATGATTGTGCTAGGAGTACTGGCTGGAGTATTTGCTAAGATGTATTTTAGAACAAAAGCACAGCTTCCATTAGGCATGATATTCTTTGCCGGATTATTATTCTTACACAACACAATAGGTGTATACGCTTATTTTTCCATGATGCAACTATATGCAACAGAGCTTTTGCCATATCTTCTTGCAGTTCATAGTGCAGAGCTTGCAGGCATTTTGATATTTTTGAAGATAACATTGCAGTAGATTTGATTTATTTGTAAGTCATATGAAGTAATTATGTGAAACAAGAATACAAAGAATACCTTAAACTGAACAAGAATATACTACTTGGATATGCTGCCTCTGTTATTATTTCAGCTATAGCCGCGCAATTACTTTATGAACAACAAGCTTATCTTAACACAACCTTCACGCTTTTGGTAGACTATTCTGTCTATCTCTCTACCTTTGGTAGCTTGTACTATATTGACAACCGAAAAAAGTACAAGCTAAAATCAGGCGAAACAGATTGGCATGTACTAAAAAAAGACTTAATTAAGCTAATTTCATCGCTGGGTGTTGCTGAGATTATATACATGATAGCAAGATGGGTTTTGCAATATTATTTGCTCACGGAAGTTTATGAGCCGTATCTTGCATCCCTCATAGCACAGTCTATCTCTTTTATTATTTTTCTAATAGTTGTAAACCTAGGAGTAAAACTAACAGGACTATACAAACATGGCACTTAATATCTATGTGGATGGCTCTGGTGGCCCAGATTCTGGATTTGGGTTCTTTGTCAAAGAGACAGGTGAATCATTTTATAAAAAAGAACTAAACATTACAAATAATCAGGCAGAATACATGGCAATAATTACTGTCTTAAAAAAATTTACAGACTCTAAAGATGAGATAAACATATACAGTGATTCCAAAAACACTGTATCCCAGCTAAACCATGAATATGCAATTAACAATTCTGAGCTTAGGACTTTGGCGATGGAGACGTGGAAACTGATAAGCAAGTATTCAAACCTAAAGATAAAGTGGATTCCAAGAAGCGAAAACCTTACTGGAAAGATGCTTGGAAGCTAAAATGATTGATTATGTTCATGTAAATTTGGATCTCAAACTTTACGGATAACCTTATTATACAAATCAATTTGATCTCAATTCATTCAAAATGAACGAATCTGTTTTTCTTTCTCCAAATTCCATTGCAATAATAGGTGCTTCAGACAAAGAAGGCAGCGTAGGACGCGCAATCACATCAAATATAATGAAAGGATACACTGGGAAAATTTTTCCAATTAGTCCTACTAGGGAAACAGTCTTTGATAAAAAAGCATACAAAAGTGTTTTGGACGTCCCAGAAGAAATTGATCTTGCAGTAATTATTACAAAAAACGATGTTGTGCCAGCTGTACTTGAAGAGTGTGGCAAGAAAAAACTGAAAGGTGCTATTGTAATTACGGCTGGTTTTAAAGAAGTAAATGAAGAGGGAGCAGCACTCGAACGACGATTAGGAGAAATTGGTAAGAAATACAATTTGAGGATCATAGGTCCAAATTGCCTTGGTGTGATGAACCTTGCACCACAAACCATGATGAACTCAACTTTTCTCAAGGTTACTCCAAAGTCAGGCGGAATTGCACTTGTCTCCCAAAGTGGTGCTATCTGTGCTGCTTTGGTAGAGGATGCTAGTGCTCAGGGAATCGGGTTTTCTGCCGTGATTAGCATGGGAAACAAAGTGGATATGAACGAAGTAGACATACTAAAGATACTTGCAGAACATGAGCAGACAAAAGTCATCGTGATGTACCTTGAAGACTTGGGAAATGGGCCAGAGTTTTTGAAAATCTGTAAGCAGATCACACGTCTTAACACTGTAAAAAAACCAATTTTGGTTTTAAAGGCTGGTCGAAGCCCAGAGGGAGCAAAAGCAGCCATGTCGCATACTGGTGCACTGATGGGTTCTGATGAAATTTATGATGCATTACTAAAACAATCTGGTGCAATCAGAGTAGACACAATGGAAGAACTATTCGATTATGCCACAGCATTTTCAAAACAGCCTCTTCCGACACAAGGAGATTTGGTCATAGTTTCAAACGCAGGTGGACCTGCAATCATATCTACAGATGCTTGTTCCAAGCTTGGAATTAAAATGGCAAAAATCGAGGAAATTAGATCAAAGATAAATGCAGTTATCCCACCTTGGGGGTCTTCAAGAAACCCAGTCGATATAGTAGGAGATGCAGATTTTAACAGATTTGATAATGTGCTAAACGAAGTTCTTGCGCATCCAAACGTTGGATCAGTTATTGCTATGTGTACGCCCTCAGCAACTTTAGACTATAACAAGCTAGCTGAAGTTATAGTCAACGTATCAAAAAAATACAATAAGACAATACTTGCAAGCCTAATGGGCTTAGATGAGGGTATAAAGAACAGGGAAATACTTGCTCAAGGTGGAATACCTTACTACACCTATGCAGAGACTGCAATACGTTCTCTTAAGGCAATGTTACAATTTGTAGAGTGGTCCAAAACTCCCGAAGGCAACATTCACCAGCTTACTGTAAACAAAAAAAAGGTTGAAAAGATATTTGAGCAAGTCAAAGCTGACGGTAGAAAAAATCTTCTTGAAGAGGAGGGACAAGAAGTATTACGCGCTTATGGTTTTCCGGTTCCTAAAAGCATTCTAGCCACAAAAGACAAAGAAGTCATACAGGCTGCAAAAAAAATTGGTTATCCTGTAGTGATGAAGATAGCATCACCTCAGATCATCCACAAATCAGATGCAGGTGGAGTAAAAGTAGGACTCAAAAACCCTAGGGAAGTGAGAGCTGCATTCAAAGAAATAATCAAGAATGCAAAAAAATACGACAAAAAAGCTGTCATCAAAGGAGTTTTGATACAAGAGATGATCAAAGGAGGAAAGGAAATAATCATTGGATCAAAGCTAGAGCCAGGATTTGGACCTGTTGTGATGTTTGGCATGGGCGGAATTTATGTCGAAGTCTTAAAGGATGTTACATTCAGACTAGCTCCAATTACTGATACAGAAGCAGATGAAATGATCTCTTCTATTAAGACAAGCAAGTTGTTACAAGGAGTCCGTGGTGAAAAACCATCTGACACTAAAAAATTGTCAGAGTGCATTCAACGTCTTTCACAACTTGTTACTGATTTTAACGAAATAAAAGAACTTGATATGAATCCTGTGTTAGTTTTTGAAAGAGGTTGTAAGGTAGTGGATATAAGAATTGGTCTTGCCTAATCTTACTTTCTACCTTTAACTCCAAACAAAAACTGCCTAGATGATATTTATACCACTTTGACGAATAATAAATGCATGCCTATTAGAACCGGTGCCGAGTATATACAAAGTCTTAGGGGGAGAAATCTCAAGGTCTATCTTTTCGGTGAGCTTGTCAAAGAACCTGTAGACCATCCAATGATACGACCTTCTATCAACGCAGTTGCCGAAACATATGATCTTGCTGTTAGAGAAGAAGAGACTGCTACTGTAAAGTCGTCTATAACAGGACAACGGGTTAACAGATTTCTGCATATTGTAGAAAGTGCAGATGACCTTGTCAACCAAAACAAGATGCAAAGAAAATTGGGACAAAACACGGGCACATGCTTCCAAAGATGTGTCGGTATGGATGCACTAAATTCTCTTTATTCTGTAACTTATGAAATTGATGAAAAATACAAAACAAATTATCACAAAAGACTAGTCGATTTTATAAAAATGGTTCAGACTGAAAACGTTGTAATTGGTGGTGCGATGACTGATCCGAAAGGAGATAGAAGCAAGGCTCCCCACGAACAGGAAGATCCTGATATGTTTGTACGCGTGATAGAAAAAAATGATAAGGGAATTATAATAAAAGGAGCCAAGGCTCATCAAACAGGATGCATTAACTCACACTGGGTTATAGTTATGCCAACAATGCGATTGCAGGAAGGAGATGTTGACTACGCTGTAGTTGGTGCTGTTACAGCTGACGCCCCTGGAATTACATACATCTATGGACGCCAGTCATGTGATACAAGAAGCATGGAAGAAGGAGATCTTGATGCCGGAAATGCAAAATTTTCAGGACAGGAAGCTATGATGATTTTCGATAACGTTTTCATCCCTTGGGAACATGTTTTCATGAATGGTGAATATGAGTTTGCTTCTATGCTTGTTGAGAGATTTACCTGCTATCATAGGAGAAGCTATGTTTGTAAGACTGGTCTTGGCGATGTATTGATTGGTGCTGCGGCTTCAATTGCAGACTATAACGGCATACCAAACGTATCTCACATCAAAGACAAGCTTGTAGAAATGACTCATCTCAACGAGAGCATATATGCAGCAGGAATTGCCTCTTCATACCAGTCCCATCCTACAAAATCTGGAGTCTGGATAAATGATGACATGCTTGCAAACGTCTGCAAGCATAATGTTACAAGATTCCCATATGAGATTGCTAGATTGGCTCAAGATATTGCAGGCGGACTCATGGTGACACTTCCATCTGAAAAAGACTTTAGAAATCCGGAAACAGGGCCAATACTTAGAAAATATCTAAAAGGACGTAAAGGTGTAGATGTTGAAAATAGACTTAGAATTTTGCGATTGATTGAAAATATGACAATGGGAAGAAATGCAGTAGGATATCTTACAGAGTCAATGCATGGAGCAGGGTCCCCACAAGCACAAAGAATTCAAATTGCACGCCAGATGCAACTTGGCTATAAAATGAAGCTTGCTAAAAACTTGGCAAATGTAAAAGAAGAACCAGATCTTACACAGGAACAGTCTGATTACTTTGAGAGGGTATTCAAGCTAAGTAAATCTAACAATAATTCTGCATAAAACTCTGTTCAAGTGAAAACTAGTCTTCTTTCTCATCGGGTTTTTT
>CAYZOW010000031.1:5426-6590 GCA_964480245.1 uncultured Nitrosopumilaceae archaeon
TCTGCATAAAACTCTGTTCAAGTGAAAACTAGTCTTCTTTCTCATCGGGTTTTTTTGAATCAAAATTTTCTATATTATTATCAGTTTTTAGAAATTCACCACTAGGGATTTGATCTGTCTCGCTAGGTGTTAGATCTGGGCTTGTATAGTCATGAGGTGGAGGCTGGTCTGAAAAAACAACCGGTTCAGGTTTTGTTCTACTTTTTCCAAATTGTTTGAATATCATAATTCCAATTATAACAGCAATTATAATGTAGTTTATAGGCGGAGTTAGAATACTTGTAACATAACCTATCTGAGGAACTACGTAGACTACCTTTCCAATATATTCCTGTTCCGTTATTGGAAAATCTGTTCCAGGTATTGATGCTGGATTGGCATCACCTTTTGTCCTTAAAATACGAGGTTCATCATTAAGAATCTCATTTACTCTATGTACTATTACTCTATCGTGACCAGATGGCCTGTCAAAAACTATAATGTCACCTTTTTTGATATTATCAAACGGTTCATTACCTTGTACTACAAGAACATCAAACTCATTTAGGCTAGGTTCCATGCTTCCACTTGAAACTACATAAAATGGATTGTCTGTTCCAAAAGCAACTCGCAACCCAACCCAAATGATTGCAACACCAATAACAACTATTATGATATCTTTTGTTATTGCAGAAATGCCAGAACGCTTTTTCAAACTACAATCCGTCCTTTAAATTCATAAGATAAACCTTGCTTACCATGTTAAACTCTACTTTAATTTTTTGCCACAATTTTCACAGAATTTTGAGTCAGGCTTGTTCTCAAAACCACATCCACTGCATTTTGAGCTAGCTTTGATTCCTTGTTCACTAACAAGAACTATTTCGTTAATTTTTTTTATTTCATCCCACTTTACGGCCATATCTTTTCCATCTTTTTTTGTGATTATGAGAACTACTCCTGCCTGACCCAGTTGAATTCCAACTTGCTTTACAATACCAATCTTTCGTGCATCAAAGTCGTATACTGATATCCCAATTATGGAACTAAAAGTTATAACTTCGGATGGTGAAATTTCTGATTGGGAATAAGGCGGTGTAACACGTGGAGCTTCTACAGGAGGAGGTGGTGGAGAATGAACTTGTGTAACACGTGGAGCTTCTACAGGAGGAGGTGGTGGAGAAT
>CAYZOW010000031.1:6690-8611 GCA_964480245.1 uncultured Nitrosopumilaceae archaeon
GGAGAATGAACTTGTGTAACACGTGGAGCTTCTACAGGAGGAGGTGGTGGAGAATGAACTTGTGTAACACGTGGAGCTTCTACAGGAGGAGGTGGTGGAGAATAAGATGTTTGTGGTTTTGCTAGACCTACGTCAGCACCTTCAGTTGGTTTGCTAAAGCTTCTATATTCTGCTAGCACCGAGCTACACACGGTACAGATGTACTGCCCCTTTTCCAAAAGCATCAGGTTATCAGCTACTAATTCATTTGGGTTTTCGTAATCCACCTTGGGACTACCTTCATAGTCCTTTTCACAAGCGTTGCAAAAGTATTTTGAAATCTTATCAGCGTCAATCCTGCCTACAGGAGCTAAAAAGAGGTCTGGTCCACCTAGGTTTCCCTTCCTCTGTTGATCATCTGTAACTGATGCCATAACATAACCGCCAGAGCCTCTTAGCTTTTTTAGTCGCAGTTCTCCGCTCATAGTTTATGTGTATAAAAAAAAGTCATTTAAGTATATATCAGATAGTAAATTTTCTAAAAAAACTGAACCGGTTGTTGTGCCTGAGAATTAAATTACATAAATTCCAACAACCACGTGATTTTCTTCAATATTTTGGAAAGGGTTATTAGAGGCAAAAAACTGAGCTAAAACATCGAAAATAATGATGGAATAAGCAATGAGCTTTCTCTGTCATTGCTTAAGAAAGATGAAATAGATTGACAAGATTTGAAGAATTAGGTATTAAAAAACCCATACTAGATGGATTAAGGGATATAAACTTCCAAGAAACATTCCCAATACAAGCAGCAGCAATACCAGTCTTGCTTTCAGGCCAAGATGTCATAGGTCAAGCACATACCGGAACTGGCAAGACAGCTGCATTCTCCATACCCATATTACAGAATATTATACTAAAAGGCGGAATCCAGACACTGATATTAGCACCAACAAGGGAGCTAGCAATCCAGATTTCAGGTGAAATGAACAAGTTTGCCAAATATACTGGAATAAGAAATGTAACCATTTATGGTGGACAGAGCATAAATGTCCAATTCAGAGATCTTGAAAAAGGCGTAGAGATCGTTGTTGCGACTCCAGGTAGACTCATTGATCACCTAAAACGTGGAACAATAGAGCTAAATGATGTAAAGTATGTGATACTTGACGAGGCAGATACAATGCTTGACATGGGATTCATAGATGACATAAAATTCATCTTAGATCTAGTTCCTGAAGAAAGAGTAACCGCACTCTTTTCTGCAACAATACCCGCTGAAATTCTCAGATTAGCAGAAAAATACATGCGTAATCCGCAGCAGATCTTCATAGACGCAGATGACCTTAGCCTTGAAGGAATTGATCAGGCTTTTCTTATCATACGAGATAGAGAAAAAACAGACTTTTTGTTCAAATTCATAAAAGAAAACAAGAATGGACAAACCATAGTGTTTTGTTCAACAAAAGAAAGAACTAGACGTGTTGCGCACGAACTTGCTAAAGCAAACTTTAATGTTGTTTCAATCCAGGGTGATTTGTCCCAATTCAGACGAGACAAATCTATGTATCTATTCAAAAAGGGTAAAGCAGACATACTTGTTGCAACCGATGTGGCCGCAAGAGGAATAGACGTACCAGAAGTTGCGCTTGTTATAAATTATGATGTCCCAAACCAAGATCTGGTATACTTTCACAGGATTGGAAGAACTGCACGTGCAGGTGGGAAGGGAAGAGCAATCACACTAGTTTCATATTCCTCGATCGGAGATTTCCAGGCAATTGCGCGACGGACCAAAGTAAAGATGACGGATCTAAACAAGCAGCTTGGAATTGAAGTTAAAATCCCTGATCCATTAAAAAGGGAAACTGGACAACGTAGAAGAGGATATGACAGTGGACGTAGATATGGAAGTGGACGTAGAGATGGCGGTGGACGTAGA
>CAYZOW010000031.1:8711-11655 GCA_964480245.1 uncultured Nitrosopumilaceae archaeon
TAGATATGGTGGAAGATCCAGTTACGACAAAAATTATTACGGCTTAAAAAGTCGCTGGTAAAGCTTGCTCTCTATAAAACCGGTTAACATATTTAGGGATATTATAATTTACTATTTCTGATAAGAATGGAAAACGCAAAACCAGTAAATACAAAAAGTTGGCAGACCGAAGTAATGGATTCACAGGTACCTGTGTTTGTAGACTTTTGGGCGGAATGGTGTGGTCCATGCAGAATGGTTAGCCCCGTAGTTGAGGAGCTTTCTAGCGAATATCCCGGTAAAGTAAAATTTGTTAAAGTAAACGTGGACGAAAGCGGTGAACTTGCATCAAAATATAATGTATTTAGTATACCCACGCTTGCTATATTCAACAAAGGGGAGATTATTGCGCAGCAAGTAGGCGCTGCCTCTAAAGCTTCGTACAAAAACATGATCGAAAACGCACTTAAAAAAACCTAGACATAGAAAACCAAATCTTCAATTTTTTGAATCTAAAATAATTAATAACGGGCAAAGCAACTTTTTACATGTCATTTGGAGATGTAGACACCCTTAATCTTTTATTTGATAAGCTTCAGAATCTGTTAAACGAATCACAAGGATATTATGAATCACTTCTTGATACTGTGACTCTTTACAAGCAAGGAAAAATACCTGATAAAGAATTTTTTGAAAAACTCGGTGATTATGTTGTCGCTTATTCGTCATTAGAATTTCTTGCAGTAAAGGTCATCTTTGAGCTAAAAAAATCCCTTGATAAAATTGCTGGTGGTTTAGCTCGTGGTACAACTTCATTAACTGGCTCCGTGCCTGTTGGAATGCCTGGCTTTGGAATGGCTCCGCCACCAGGCCACATAGCTGCAGCAACGATGCCAGGACTAGGTCGTCCACCATCTATTGTTTCTGCAGCTTCTGCATTCACCAATCCTGGAACTATACCAACTCCAGATCAATCACTAACGCCACAATCTAAAACTACAGGTTCAACGTGCTCTTCTTGTGGATCTACTATAAGATCAAACGCAAAGTTTTGCACTACATGTGGAAATAAACTTCAATGATATAACTACACGAACCAGTACAGTCTAAAACCAATTTATAAAATTTTAGTGTTAAAGATTAGTTCTGGTTTGCACCACATTCTGTACAGAACCTTGCACTTGATGAAAGCTTAACACCACACTCTGAGCAGAATTTTGTAGCAGTTCCAGACTCAGTTTGAAGGCTTCCATAAATGCCACCAGTTGATCTAATAGCACCAGTTGGCACAAATTTTTCATCATCAATAATTGGCACCGGTGCAAAATCTCTCTCTTCAACAAATGCCATTATTCGAAGCATTGTTTGACCAGGATTTTTTGGATCAGATATTATATCTCCAAGCCAGAATGCAAACCTTGTCAAGGTAAGCTCAGGTGTAGAAAACGTCAACGTATGCTTTGACATATAGTCTTCTGCAGCAGATTTCCCGTTAAACACCTTCATGGAATTCGTTATTGTAGATAGCTGTATATTGTTTTCTGGATGGTGGACCGAGGGGGATTCGAACCCCCGACATCCGCGTTGCGAACGCGGCATCACTACCACTAGACTACCGGCCCTTTTGTTATCAAGAATGTCTTCCGTTTTTATTCATTTACTCTCAAAGAATAATACTGGGATTCTAAGTAAAAGCACAGATGACTTTTGATGTTGTAATTACTGAGTCGCACGTTGTCCTACCCAGTGGCATAGTTGAGAAAAACATTGTAATTGATGACGGCAAAATTGTTGATTTAACAAGCGAGATTCCACAATGTGATGTCAAAATCAACGCAAAGGGATTGGTTTCAATGCCTGGTGCAATAGATCCTCACGTACACTACGGAGTGTATTCTCCAATTGAAAAGGCTGCAGTTACAGAATCACGAGTTGCAGCAATTGGTGGAGTTACAACAATGATGAGGATGTTAAGATTAGGTGGTTCATACAAAAAGCTTCTAGACTCTCACCTTTCAGAAAGCTCAAAACATCATTACATTGATTATGCAATACACGCATCGATACTTCAAAAAAACCAAATTGATGAAATGGAGTTTTGCACAAAAAAAGGAATCACATCATTCAAGCTTTACATGAATCTAGGAGAGGATATTGGTAATGTCTACATGGATATGGAACCTGGAACAAATCATCTGCATGAAGAAAAAATTGAAATAAATTTAGAAATGATTGAGCAGATAATTACAACTGCTGCAACTCTTGGCTGCCCAGTTCTAGTTCACGCAGAGGATTACCAGATGTGTTCCTGTGGAATACAAGAGGCAAGGGAAAAAAAGAAAGATGGACTTGGAGCATGGTCAGAAAGCAGATCGGTCGAATCTGAGATTAAATCAATAAAAACGGTCTCTAAAATTGCAAAAAAAGCTGGCTGTACACTATACTTTGTTCATATTGGATCACCTGGTGCTATTGCTGCAATCAAGAATGAAAAAAATAGTGGTGCAAAAATCTATGTTGAGACCTGTCCACACTACCTTACACTCTCATTTGAATCACAGAAAGGATATCTTGCAAAAGTAATGCCACCCATAAGGAGCTTAAAAGATGTAGAAGGCATCTGGAAAGAATTACAGACAGGCACAATTGATTCAATAGGAACAGATCATGTAGCAAACCAACTCAAGCTAAAACTTTCAGGAAATAACGTATGGGAAGCACTAGCTGGCTTTCCAGGCATAGGAACTATGTTACCAATACTGATGAGCGAAGGTGTAAACAAAGGAAGAATGACGCTGCAGCAGTTTGTGGAGGTAACAAGTTTGAAGGCTGCCAAGATATTTGGCATGTTTCCAAAAAAGGGAATTCTACAAAGGGGGTCTGATGCTGACATTGTCATTGTAGATACGAAAAAAGAAAACAAAGTCACGAGTCAGTTTCTTGATGGTTTTTCAGATTATACAGT
>CAYZOW010000032.1:0-11096 GCA_964480245.1 uncultured Nitrosopumilaceae archaeon
TACATTCTTTAATTTTACAACAATCCTCTTTTCACTTTGTTCAACAATTTCTAGAGAAGGCAAACCTTAGAGGGCAAAGTTCTTAGTCCAAATAAAAATCTAGCGAGTTTTCATGTATAGATAAATACCAAAGTTGAATATCATAGCTATGACAGATAAATCAACTGTAATTAGATTTTCAGTTGAGGGAGAAAAGTTTGAATTACTTGTTAAACCAGATCCAGCCCTAGAGTATAAACTAGGGAAAAGAAAAGATATATCAACTATTCTTGTTTCAGATGAGATTTATTCAGACTCTAACAAGGGAACGCGAGCATCAACTGAAAAATTAATGAAGGCATTCAAAACTACAGACCCTGCCACAATTGCAGCCATAATGCTTCAAAAAGGTGATCTTAATCTAACAACAGATCAGAGACGAAAAATGGTTTCAGAAAAGCGAAAACAGATTGTAGAATTTATTGCAAAAACCTACGTGGATCCTCGTTCGCATCTTCCACACCCACCACTTAGAATAGAACAGGCTATGGATGACGCAAAAGTCTCAGTAGATCCTTTCAAAAATACAGATGACCAAATTAAAGACATAGTTGAGCAACTTCGTTCTATCATTCCACTCAAGTCAGAGAACATGTTACTTGAGATTCTAGTTCCCGCTCAGTTTGCTGCTCAATCATACTCAGTTTTAAAATCTGCTGGCACTTTAAAAAAAGAAGAATGGCAAGCTAACGGATCTCTCAAGGTAATACTAGATATACCAGCTGCAGCAAGAGCCAATGTGATAGATAGATTGGGATCGGTAACGAAAGGGTCTGCTTCTGTTGAGGTAGCCAAATAATGGAAACTATAAAACGACGATATGTAATTCCCGGTGATGTAATAACAACTGGCTCCTGCAGACCAGAACAAAATGTCTATCAAGATGGTGACAGGATTATTTCAACAAGTGTAGGCATATCTGAAATTTATGATAATGCTGTTCGAGTCATCCCACTTTCGGGGATGTACATGCCAAAAAATAATGACTTGGTTATAGGAAAGGTGATCGGGCATTCTTCGCTTTCATGGGAATTTGATATTGATTCATGTTTTGTAGGGTTTTTGCCAGCTCAGGATGTATTTGGAAGAGATTATTCCCCAACAAAGGATGAGCTGAAGGCACGTCTTGACAAAGGAGATTTGGTTGTGGTAAGGATTGCTAATTTTGATAGATCACGAGATCCGCTACTTACAATCCAAGATAAGGATCTGGGGAAAATTGAATCTGGAGAATTGATAAAAATTGCCCCAAGCAAGGTTCCACGCTTGATTGGAAAACGTGGCTCTATGATACAAACCATTGAGATGGCTACAAAGGCCATGATTACAATTGGTCAAAATGGTTGGATTGTTGTTTCTTGTGAGGATCCAGTTGGATTATTAAAGGCAATAGAAGCAGTGAAAATGGTTGATGCCCAAGCACACACGCCGAACCTGACTGAAAGAGTCAAATCCATGCTTGGGGTAGAACTTGGTGAAAATAATGACACAATTAATGAATGAGAATGGAATCAGATGTGACGGAAGAAAGATAGATCAATTAAGAAGTGTTTCCCTAAAGGTAGGTGTTTTAAAAAACGCTGATGGGTCTGCATACATCGAGTTTGGTAAAAATAAAATTCTTGCTGGTATATTTGGGCCTAGAGATGTGCATCCAAAACACATGGCAGACCAAGATACTGGAATTTTGAGATGCAGATACCACATGTCTCCCTTTTCTGTTACAGAAAGGAAGAGTCCGGCTCCATCTAGGCGAGAAATTGAGATATCCAAAGTAATCAAAGAAGCTTTGCAGCCGGCAGTAATTTTAAAGGACTTTCCAAGAACCGTAACTGATGTTTTTATTGAGGTACTTCAAGCGGATGGTGGCTCTAGATGTGCCGCACTTGATGCTGCATCCGTTGCTCTTGCAGATGCAGGAATACCAATGCGAGATTTAGTTGCTGCATGTGCTGCAGGAAAAGTGGCAAACCAGATTGTACTAGATGTAAATGATGAAGAAGATAAGGAGGGACAGGCAGACATGCCGGTTGCATATATGCCAAACCTTAGTAAAATTACACTGATGCAGCTTGATGGCATCTTGACTCCTACCGAATACAAAACTTGTCTTGAGACTGCAATAGGTGGATGCAAACAAGTTTATGAAATCCAGAAAAAGGCACTTATGGAAAAATACTTTGATAACGGGGGCCAACAATGATGGGCGGCTCAGTCATAATAGAACAGCTAAAAAGAGAGCGAATTTTAGAGCTTCTAAACCAAGGCAAAAGGCTTGATGGTAGGGGAC
The DNA here is from genome assembly GCA_964480245.1 of uncultured Nitrosopumilaceae archaeon. Classification (GTDB taxonomy): domain Archaea; phylum Thermoproteota; class Nitrososphaeria; order Nitrososphaerales; family Nitrosopumilaceae; genus JBBDNF01. Next base: position 2,330 of record CAYZOW010000032.1, read on the forward strand.
TACATGACCAACGATCACTTTCTATTGAGACAGGAATAATTCCAAAAGCAGATGGTTCTGCAAGAGTACGCCTTGGAGATACAGAAATAGTCACAGGAGTTAAAATACAACCTGACAAACCATTCCCAGATGTAGGTGACAAAGGAATACTAATTTGTACTGCAGAAATTTTGCCCTTGGCAGATCCAAGCGCTGAACCAGGTCCACCTAATGAAGCGGTTATTGAACTAGCAAGAGTGGTAGATAGGGGAATAAGAGAAACTGAGATGCTTGATCTAAAACAACTTGTTCTGATAAAAGACAAGTCAGTTATTGGAATTTTTGTTGACTGTAGTGTGATTAATACTGGCGGCAATCTCTTTGATGCTTGTTCTTATGCTTCAGTTGCTGCACTTCTCTCTTGTATGGTTCCAAAATACGAAATTAAAGAGGAACTGCCAGTACTCATAGAAGGCGAAAAATCAAAACCACCTGTAAAAACAATTCCTGTTTCTGTTACAATGGCACGAATAGGTGATCATATTATAGTAGACCCAACAGCAGATGAAGAAGCCTGTATGGATGCTAGAATAACAATCACATCAAACTCTGATGGAAACATTTGTGCCCTGCAAAAAGGAGGTAGTGATGGCTTTACAGTTGAACAGCTCGTAAAATGTTCTGAAATTGCACTCTCTGCGGGAACAAAAATAAGGAAGCAACTTGAGCACCTAATGTGATATGGTAAAAAGTAAAAGCTCATCACTGAAGGGACTTGGACAAAAGTATGGACTCAAACCACGCAAAAAATTCACTGCTGTTCATAGACTTTTAAAAACAAAGAGAAAATGCAGTGAATGTGGCTCTAATAGGTTTGGAAGGGAAGCAGTAGGTATATGGACCTGCAGAAAATGTGGGTTCAAAATAGCTGGGCTTGCATATGATGTCAAAATATAGTGCAAAAATACAAATTTCTGCCAATGAGAAAACCAAATCAATTTTTGAATCGCTTCAAACTGACAACAAATTCTACTCTAAAAATCCAACAAAAACAAAAATCTTACTTGATAAAGAAATCACAATTTTAATTGAAGCTCAAGAACTTTCTCACTTACGTGCAAACCTGAATTCAACTTTGCGTCTTGTACAAGCAAGTCACGACTCTCTTGAATCGGTAAAAATATAAGCGCAATAACTTGTGAATCTAGCATGTCCTCAAGTGGTCAGCAAATTCCTCCATGGTTACAAGAACAAGTCGCACGATTACAACAGCTGCAACAAAGTCTTCAAGCAATAATGGGACAAAAACAATATCTTGAAACGGAACAACTTGAGACAGAAAGGGCACTTGAAGCACTCAAAAAAGCCGCAGACAACGATGCTGTGTTCAAAAATGCGGGTTCAATACTAATTAAATCTACAAAAGAAAGCCTAATTACGGAACTTGAAGAAAAAAAAGAACTTGCAAACACACGAGTTATCGTATTATCAAAACAAGAAGCTAGAGTCCAAGAAAATCTAAAGGAAGTTGAAACTAAGATAAAGGAGATGTTACGTGGAGCAACTGAAGCAAGCCAGTCACAAAAAACAAACCCTCCCAAATAAAATATTAACAAACTTCACAATTCTATTATCATGAATCTGACTGAGCTACGTATGATAATAGATGAAAGAGAGAGAAAAAGTGGAATCCCAGATCTTTTAAGGGCGGTGGGAATTAAGGTGGAAATTACAAATCTTCCTGTAGGAGATTATATAGTGGCGCCTGAAACTGTGGTGGAAAGAAAAAGCGTTCGTGATCTTATTTCCTCTGTTTTTGATGGCAGACTTTTTGACCAGTGTAATCGCCTCAAAGAACACTTTGAACATCCTGCCATTTTGATGGAAGGAAACGTTGATGAAATCGATGAAATCACAGAAAATCCACTTGTTTTTTACGGCGCTATTTCATCAGTTGTTTTAGACTATAAAATTCCAATTATTCCAACTCCAAGCGCTTCGCATTCGGCAAAACTCTTAGTGTCTATGTGCGCACGACAATCTACCATAAAAGGTGTGTTTTTGAAAAAAATAAAAAAATCCGACGACTTACAAAAACAACAACTATCAGTCTTATGTAGTCTGCCAGGAATAGGGGAAAAATTAGCACTTCGCATGCTGGAAAAGTTTGGTTCTCCAACTAACACACTAAAGGCATCTTATACAGAGCTTTCAAAAATAAAAGGACTGGGAGAATCACGTGCTTTTAAGATAAGAAAAATGCTTGATGCAGAAAGTAAGTACATCAAAAAAATAAACCAAAAAACGCTGCATGATATTTGACACAATTAAATATCTATCCCTGTTTCTAGCAACTAAATGATAGTCTCACACACTTGGCTTGCTGAGCATATCGATGATCCAAATATTGTGATCTTGGTCATACAAGCGTAAATATTTTTACACAGCTAAAAATTGCTGGATATGAAAATGTCAGGTTGTATGATGGTTCAATTGTGGATTGGGTTGGTAGAAGATTTCCTCTTGCTTAACTTACGTCTAAGCTTGTTTCCGCAAAGAGGACATTCTGATATATGAGAAAAGGTCTTCTGACATCCAGGACAAAAATAAATCCAATCTACTACACGAGTTATGCCGCTTGTCATGATAGGTATAACATTGAGGTTCAAGTGTCTAGCAATGTTTGAGACAGCAAAATCATCAGTGATCAGCTCTGCTTTAAGCTGCATACATAGTGCAATTACTGAAATGTCTTCTTTGGAAAGATTATGAAAATCGCCTGTATTTTTTGCCTTTGACAAAACTTTTTCAACATACTGTACGTCAGGTTCGATTATCTCAAGTCTTTTGGTATCAAGAAGCGCGTTAATTGCTTCGTGATTTTTTTTGATGTGTTTTATCTCCTCAAAAATAGCAGGAGTTGTATAGCTTTTTTCTTGTGACGCAAAGGGAATTCCAGCATAAAAGGCACTGGCATCTAAAACTCTAAAAACCAAGTTTGCTCATCTGTCTTAAGCCTTGTTTTTTGAGCCTTACAAAGACTGCCTGTTTCTTGTATTTTCTTATGGTTATGACATCATCATAGCTTGCCGGTTTTATTACTTGAGCATCCATGATTATGTTAGAATCGTGGGAAGTGATTATCTCAATTTTTTCATCAGGTACTACAAGTGATGGTAACTTGTTGACTGGTGCAACAGGTGTAATTATCAAAACATCAAGACTTTCATGCAAGATTGGACCACCTAGTGAATAAGAATGTCCAGTTGAACCACTAGGAGTAGATACTATGACACCGTCCATTTTTTGCGTAACAGTATCGTTTTGAAACCTAATCTCAAATAGCGAGGTCTTTGTAAGATTTTGTCTGTTTATGTAGATCTCATTTAGTGCAGGGGGATACTCTTGCCCTTTACATGAAGCAACTACTCTTGTTCGCCGATCAAGAAAGATGTTGTTTGAAAGTATCTGTTCTATTGCAGTATCTACCTGATCCAAAGTTATCTCTGAAAGTATGCCTCTGTTTCCACCTACATTTATTCCCAAAAGTGGAACCTCGTTTTCTAAATATCTGAATGCACGTAAAGTCGTACCGTCACCACCAAGAGTTATGGTCAAGTCCAAATTTGTAGTTCTGAGTTCTTCTACAGTGTTAACTTTTTTTGCACCGTCTACTTCAACGGGCGAAATAGTGAAAACTTCAGATTTTTTTGCAAGTATTTTTTTTGCAACTTTCTTTGTAGCATCCTCTGCCTCTTTTGAGCCAAACTTACTGACTACTGCCACACTGTTAAGATCCAAGCGGAAAGTAGTATTGTAATTTCACTTAAAAATCATCTGATGAGGATGAGATATAAATCACCTCAACCTAATGTGTATCGATAAAAAATGAGCTATGCAAATCCAAATGTTCTTGTAGATACAGAATGGGTTTCAAAAAATATCTCAAATAAAGCAGTAAAAATTGTTGAAGTTGATTATGATCCTGAAAACGCATACAAACAAGGCCATATCCAAGGTGCCAGTCTCATTTGGTGGAAACGTGATATCAACGATCCAATAACTAGAGACATTATCAATAAGACTCAGTTTGAGGAATTAATGGGAAGAAATAGCATTCTACCAGAAAGCGAAGTTGTTTTGTACGGAGATTTTAACAACTGGTTTGCAGCTTTTGTATTTTGGATCTTCAAATACTATGGACACAAAAACATAAAGATCATGAATGGTGGTAGGAAAAAATGGGAACTAGAAAAAAAACAGTATACTAAAGATGAACCACAAATTTCAAAGACAAAATATGTTGCACAACCTTCAGATGAGGGATTACGTGCTTATCTATTTGATGTCAGAAGAACTCTTGATAGGCAAGATACCGTCTTAGTAGATGTAAGATCTCCAAAAGAGTATACTGGTGAAATAACTGCTCCCCCAGAATATCCAATGGAACATGCTCAGAGAGGTGGACACATTCCACACGCAAAAAACATTCCTTGGGCTACAGCTGTAAACGATGCAGATGGTACTTTCAAATCAGTAAGTGAACTCAAACAGATATACGACTCCAAAGGAGTAACTCCTGACAAAGACGTCATATGCTATTGCAGGATAGGAGAAAGGTCTTCTCACTCGTGGTTTGTTCTCAAATATCTATTAGGGTATCCACAGGTCAGAAACTATGATGGATCATGGACAGAATGGGGCAACATGATCGGAAATCCCGTTGAAAAATAGGAATTGAGCCAAGAACTTCCATTACTAAAGCAGGGAATATTTTATTTCATAAGGGATGGTCAGTCAGATATAATCATGGAAGATAAGACAAAGCGTGGGCTTACTGTTCAAGAGCGTTCCCTTGATGAAAAATATCAGGTTGAAGCAGAAAAAGGAATGATTTACGACATGGATGGAATAGGACATAAAGTAGGCATACGATGGTACTTTCCAAAAAAAGATTATGACTTTGAGAAAGTCCTTGTGTTTGCAGAAGAAATGGAAAAAAAATACAAAAAGCTCCGTGAGGAGACTTGCCCAGATTATTAAGATGCATAACACCAATTCACAAACTATAGGTACAACTATAAATACAGATTTTTAATTTGGGAGAGTAGGGCATGGCACTAAACACCCTGTCGCAATTCCTCTTTAACATATTTATCGCAATAGCAATTCTCGTCACGCTTTATACCTGCAACTTTTACTATCTTGTCTTTCTTTCAAGACAGAAAAGAAAATTTCAAAAAACTGAACTAGTTGGTACTCCAGCTGTCACAATCCAGCTACCAATATACAATGAAAGGTATGTCGCTGCAAGATTAGTTAACGCTGTATGTTCCATGGATTATCCAAAAGACAAGATGTGCATCCAAGTATTAGATGACTCTGATGACGACACGCATGAAATTTTGGAAAATCTTGTGTCCGACTATCAAAAGAAAGGCTTTGACATCTCACACATACGACGAGGAAAAAGAATAGGATACAAGGCAGGCGCTCTGCGTCACGCAATGAAGATTGTCAAGGGAAGCTTTGTAGCAATATTTGATGCCGACTTCATCCCACCTTCTTGGTTTTTGAAAAAGGCTATACCATATTTTGCCAAGCCTGAAATTGGGTTTGTTCAGTGCAGATGGGGTCATGTAAATGAAAACTACTCTGCTCTCACACAGGCACAAGCACTAAGCCTTGACTTCCACTTTCTTATAGAACAAAAGGCAAAGAGCAACTCACACCTTTACATGAATTTTAATGGCACAGCAGGAATGTGGAGAAAAGAATGTATTGAGGATGCGGGTGGATGGCACACTGCAACCCTCGTTGAAGATTTAGATCTAAGCTATCGGGCTCAGATGAAAGGTTGGAAATGTATCTTTTTACCTGACATTGTGGTTGATGCAGAGCTTCCTGTACAGATGAATGCTGCAAAAAGACAACAATTTCGATGGGCCAAAGGATCCATACAATGTGCGGTTAAACTACTTGGAGATATTATAATAAAAAAAATTCCATTTGACACAAAAATTCAGGCATTTGTTCAGCTTACGCGACACATAGTTCATCCTCTTATGTTGATTCAATTTCTTATACTGCCAATACTTTTGGCAGCAAAGGTAAACCTCTATGTTGTCAGCTTGTTGCCGTTACTTACACTAGTAGCATATCTTGCTATTGGGCCACTTGCATACATCATGATAATACGTAACTTGTGGACAAGCAGTTGGAAGTCAAAGACTTTGGCGTATCTTTATCTTGTATTTTATTCAGCAGGCATGTCAGTAAACAACACTGTAGCGGTATTTGATGCCCTTCTTGGAAAGAAAAACGAATTCCTACGCACGCCAAAATATGGAATAGTCAAAAATACAGATGACTGGAGAGACAAGGCATACAACTTGCCATTTACAAAAATGACGTTGCTTGAGATATTCTTTGGCGTTTATGGAGTTCTGGGAACATTTGTTGCCATTTTCTCAGGCAATCCAGTATTTGTGCCTCTAATTGGAATTCAGACATTAGGATTTTTCTACATTTCATATCTTAGTATATCGCATACAACGTTTAAAAAGAACAAATCACCGTCGTTACACAACATATCAAAGGCAGAGAAAATGGCAAACTCATATTATAAACTTGCAATGGTTGGAATAGTTGGCTTTATTGGATTTGGTGCTTTCATGGCATACTATGGATATTATGAGGACGCCTATCCACTAGACCAGTCACGAGGTCTTTTGGATGGAATACAAAGAACCAACGATCCGCAGACCATAATTGACAATCTTAAAACAATAAAAGATCTGTTACCAAAAGAGGGTAACCCAGTCTGGATATTTCCAACAGAAACAACTAACTTCGGAAGTATTCAAAAGGACCTTGACACAATGATTCTAAGCGTAGAAAAGATTGCTACTGTTCCACAAGACAGTTCTTCTTTTCATACCGGAATATCTACTATACATGAAGAGGCTTTCCAACTCAGGCTACACTTGCTAGATGCAACGCCATACACGTATGTCAGCTTTGGAAATGTTCTTTTCAGCGCCATATGGGTTGGCGTAATAATGGGAATTTTTGCTATACTAAAACGAAAGAAGGAACGTCTAAAATCCTTTGAAATGGCTGAAGACGTCTAAGGTATATTAAGTTCCTGTCTTACTTCATCTACTGCACGAATTCCAAAAAGATCTCTAACTTGTTCTATCCTAAGAGACTCTTTTACCAAGTCGCGGCCAAGCTGTGTTATCAAAAGTTTGAAGACATCAGTAAATCTAATCTCCCACCTGTCTGCACAATCTAAAATCTTGCTTATGCTCCACTGCTTTACTTCTTGTGGAAGTGGCATCTTCTTTTCAGATTCTATGGAAAGTCTGTCAAACAGGTTTATCATGTCTACTGTCTGAGAAATCATCTTGTCAAGATCGTCAAGGGTTCCATACTTTGATTCTGAATGCATACGAACGTTTGATTGAAACTCGGAGAGGCGCAATAGTCCTATCACTTCCCTTGAGGTGTTCTGGGCAGTCTTGTGAGTTATGTCTCGTATTTCTTGGAGCTCTTGGTGAATTTCATGTGTCTTTTTGTGGAATTCTGAAACAGAAGCAGAGTCTCGGTTTAACAATTCTGTCAAATCAGACATTTTTTCATCTATTTGGTTTGTCCGCCCCAAAACATTTTCCCTAAAATTAGCAAATTCTGTTCCAAGTGCTGCAAGTGAATCAGTCTTTCTGACAAGAGAGCCTAGCTCTATTCCCACATCCCTTATGTCTGTGCTCATGTTGAATAGAGAATCGGTTTTTGATGCAACAGCTCCCACATCCTGTTTTAGATTTGATATGCTCTCTTCTAGGTGTGACATTTTTTCAGCTTTTACAGAAACCTCTTCAATCTTCTTTTTTACCTCATCAAAACCAGCGCCAAAATCAGATAGTGATTCTGTCTTTGAGGCTACTTTTTTAATTTCATCTCGAATTTTTTCGGTTTTATCGGAAACATGCATTATCATCTTAGTATTGTTTCTTATTGAGTCTAAACTATCGGCAACGCTTTGCATTAATTTGTTCACATCAGGCAGAGATTCTTGATTTTCATGAATCTTACTTACTTGTTCTTGAAGACGGTGTGTCTGTTCGTTAACCTTTATGATCAAATTTTCATGCGCTCTCACCTGACCAAGTCCTGAAAAGAGCTTTTGCGTGTCCTCTTCTAGAATATTTATCTGTCTTGCATTCCTCTGGATCTGATCCAAAGCTGTTCCAACCGCATCTATCATGTTTTTTAATGAAATCAGTATCTTTTGATTTTCTGCGAAAATCTTTGACATAGATCTCACTTCGTTCGCTAGAAGCTTTGTTGTATCAGATATTGAATTCATTTTTTTCAAGACATCTGAGCTTGAATCTCTTTTTGTTGGTCTGTTAGTTGAACCGCTAGTGCGGTGAGAATGTTTAACCACTTTACAATAGAGTAAAGCTAGCCGATAAAAAAGTTCGTTTTTGAGTAAAGATTTTGTACAAAAAAGAGCCAGAACTAGTTGTTAACTACTTCTGGATCGTGAAGAACCTCATGGAAAGTTTTTTGGACCAAGCCGTTTGCAGTCTCAATAAATTGCTTGGGACAATATTCGCAAGTTAGCATAAGATACGGTACTATACGGTACTATTAATAATCAGGTAATTATGAAATGACCGTTAGAATTCTTTTTGGTCAGATACCCCAGAGTTTTTCTCATCACTAAATCAGAAAACTCAATCATCATCCCGAGATGACAACTGTTTTACGCTATTTATGC
>CAYZOW010000033.1:0-11057 GCA_964480245.1 uncultured Nitrosopumilaceae archaeon
AACTGATTACAAAATTTACTATTGTGGTAGATGAATCATTAATAGGCATAGGCGTCAGAGCTACAGTAGGAATAAATCGTGATCCAAAACTCAAAGATCAGATTCACAAGGCTTTTTTGAAGACTCGAGAGGTGATAATGATATCTGAGGTAACAGGCAGGTTTGATATTATAATCACAGTGCGTGCCAAGAACTTGGAGGAACTACATACCGTGGTAATAGAATAGATTGGTAAGATTGAAGGAATTCAAAACACAGAAACCTTTGTGGAACTACAACGAACCGATAAAGATCAAGTCTATATCACAACAGAATAATTACTTGAACTTTTCGTCCCATTTTCCAGCATTAATTTCTACTGTAACCTCTTTCGGGTTTTTTCCATCTATTTTGATCCCAAGTGGTAAGCAAGTTCCAACAACCTCTTTTGTAGCTGCTTTGAGATCTTGGGCATAGGAAGAATCAATTTTCAACTTTGCAACCTTAATTATGGAATCCATCTTCACGTCCCCAACCCACGTGGCGCCTGAAGTTCCAGAACCTTTCTGTAAACCAGCTTCCTTTAAAATAAGAGCTGATGCGGATGGAATACCAACATCAACTGTCCACTGTTTTGTTCCTTTATCAACCGTAACTGTAACGGGAACTTTCATTCCCTCAAAGTCTTTTGTCTTATCATTTATTGCACCTACAATTTGCAAAATATTAACACCCAGTGGACCAAGCGTCGGGCCAAGTGGTGGTCCAGCAGTTGCATGTCCTCCTGTTACGAGTGCAGAAACAGTCTGAATATCTGTCATAATTTTTCTTTCCCTAAATCTATAAATTTAATCCTTGCTACGATGTTGAAAGCTTTAGGTAGTTTGCGTCAACGGTTACTGGTAGCTGGTACGGTGCATCAAGCAAAATTACTGTCGCTTCTTCTTTATCATGATCAACTCTAGTAATTGTTGCTTTCATGCCCTTAAATGGCCCCCCTATGATCTCAACAACCTTATCCACAGCAAGTTCTGATACTGTTGATTTCTTGACTAGGTATCCTTCTATGTCTTTGAATTGTAATTCGCCTCTTAGCTGTCCACGTATGTGCCTTATTCCTTGCATGGCATCAAAGGCAGCATTTGCATCTATTGCTTCTACTACGACATACCCTTTCAGATTATCCACGAGCAAAACAGACTGAATATTGATTTTTTTTAGTTTTATTCTGTTTTCTAATAGGCCCATGACTATCTTTTCCTGTCCACCTGTTGTCCTTACTGCAAAGAAGTGAGACTTTTCCTGAGACAATGTCATCTATTTCCGAAAGTAATTACTGTAAACACAAACTGGATTATGAATCCTATTGTGCCAACTGAAGCAACTCCAAGAAGTACTAACCTGAGATGCTGCATATAGTCGTCCTTGTCTGATTTTTTGGCAAGTTTTATTGTGTTTACCATGTTCCTTAGCAACTGTCTTGGATTGCCCATTGGAGGACGTTAATAAAGTGTACTTATATCTCTATCCTGTGCAGTTGCTTGTTGCATACAAATCAGATCCTGCTGGCTCTAACATGGCACATTTCATATCTCAAAACATGGAGTATGATGGTGATATTTATCGTGGAAAAAATTTCGATCTCCTTGTAATTCCAACACCTACAATATCTGCAGATTGGCTTGAAGAAAAATACATCCATGATGGATTCGTGTTTTTGTCAAAACATGCCTCTGAAACTGGTACACTAGCACTTACATGTCACAGTACTGGGAATTTTTCAGACGCACTTTTTGGTGGATTTGCAAAACAGGTAGCAATTCCTCACCCGCACTTGCAAAAATCATACATCCAATCACTCTGGAAAAAAAAAGAGAATTTTGCGAAATTTGAAATTACCATAGAAGCAACACATCATGGGCCCACAGCACTCAACAAACCAGCCTTATTTATTGAGGTGGGTACTACAGAAAAAGAGTGGAATGACAAGTCATTATGCGAAGAAGTTGCTAAAATAGTCGTGGAGGTTATGTCAAAACCTCAAAAAAGATATGATGTAGCCATATGCTTTGGCAGTACTCATTATCCAGCAAAATTTACAAAGGCTCTAATAGAAAGTGAATATGCACTAGGCACTGTTATACCAAAACATGCCTTGGAATTTTTGGATGAGAATCTATTTTCTCATATATTAAAAAGAAATAATGAAGCCAAATTTGCACTCTTAGATTGGAGTGGTTTAGGAAAGCATAAACAAAAAGTAATAGATTTTTTAGAAACAACAGAACTTGAGGTAATAAAGATTTGAGGCTTGAAGAAAAAGTCTACAAAAAACTTCTAGAAGTTCCAGCAGGAAAAGTAACTACATACAGTGAGCTTGCAAAGGCAATAGGTCTTAAAAATGGCCAGAGAGTAATTGGCAAAATCATGAACAAAAATCCGTATCCTGTTATAATTCCATGTCACAGAGTCATCAAAGCTGATGGTAAAATAGGAGGTTATGCGTGGGGTGAAGAAGTAAAAGCTAGCATGCTGTTAAAAGAGGGAGTGAAAATTAAAAACGGAAAAATTATTGATCTAAAAAATATCCACAGATTCTAACTACGTCTTTTTGAACGGGTTTCTTCTATCAAACTACGAAGATGAGCCAAGTTTCTAATTTGGTTTCCAGTAACTTGTCTGTATAGATTCCAGTAATCCTTGTTTGTAATCTCTTTTCTATACTTTGAGACCTTAAGTTGATGGCGCATCGATCTCATCTTCTTTACATAAACTTCCTTTTTGCCTACACGAGCTCCCCTCTTTCCTTTCTTTGAACCTTGTTTTGTTCCACGTTTGTGTCTTTGAAACTTTTTAAAATATGATCTGCCTCGTGAAGTTCCTTTTATCGGTTTTACCTCTATTACATTTGCAGTAACTAAACTTCTAATGTTATCTCTTGTGATTGCGTCTGCAACATCATCAAGATGTTCAGAGTCAAATCTAACTCTGTTTGCTCCAACTCCCAAAATTCTTGAGACCAGTAGTCTTTTTGTCTTAAGATTTACTACCACTTGCTGACACCCTTGCGTTAAACATCTTAAAGTTCTTCTCTTTGGCCTTAGCTAAAATTACAAGTCTTTTCTTTTTTCCTACCCCGTGACCAAACCTTACCCCATCAATTTTTGGATTGAGTTTTTCCAAGTCTTTAATGTTGTAAACTAGATTATCGGTATATCCTGATGGGTGTAATCCACGTGCGATCTTTGGTCCACCAAAACCAGCTCTTACAATTCTTGGCCATCCTTTTTTCTGTTTTCTTTGATGATTGTCAATTCCCTTTGGTTTTCTCCAGTTTTCTGCAAGCCTGGCATATCTCCAACTCTCTTGTCTTACAAAGGCTGGTCTGTTATGTGATACTTTTTTTCGCAGTTCCAGTATTTCTTTATTGATTGGCATGTAGATGACTCTGCTCGAATTTTAAAATAAATGTGTTTCTGGGAACAAACTCTACAATCAAGAATACAGTAAAAGTAATAAGTAAATGTGAGGCGGAGTGTTTTATCATGATTGAAGACCAAAAACCTAAAGTTACACCCAAATTTATCACCCAGCTTGAAGAAGCGGGAATCAAAGCTGGCAAAATACACAGAAACCTACCAGTAAAAACGCTTGTGGAACTAGCAGTTCAAAAAAATGAAGGTATACTTACCTCTAATGACTCACTTTCAGTTAAGACTGGAAAATACACTGGCAGATCTCCCGATGATCGTTACATAATTGATGATGATGAAACACATAACAATGTAGATTGGGGCAAGGTAAATCACCAGTTTTCTGAGGAAAAGTTTGAAAAAATCTTTCAAAAGATGAAAAAACACATTGAAGGAAAAGAGATCTATGTCTTTGATGGTTTTATTGGAGCAGACCATGAAAACAGATTGCCGATCCGCATCATAAACGACCATGTTTGGCAGAATCTTTTTGCGCGACAGATCTTCATCAGACCTTCAGCAGTAGAGCTTGAATCACACACGCCGGAATTTACCTTGTTTGCAATAAACGACTTTAATGCTATGCCAGAAGTTGACGGAACAAGAAGTGATGCGTTTATTCTGATAAATCTCTCAAGAAAGATTGTATTGATAGGAACTACCTCATATGCAGGAGAAATAAAAAAAGCGATGTTTTCTGTGATGAACTATATTCTCCCTGAGCGTGGTGTGTTTCCTATGCATTGTTCCGCAAATGTTGGAAAAGACGGTGATACAGCACTCTTTTTTGGACTTTCTGGCACAGGAAAGACAACACTATCAGCAGATCCAAATAGGATGTTAATAGGAGATGACGAGCATGGATGGTTCAACAAGGGAATTTTTAACTTTGAAGGAGGTTGTTATGCAAAGTGCATAAATCTGAATAAAGAAGCGGAACCGCAGATATGGGACGCAATAAAATTTGGTGCTGTCTTAGAAAATGTTGTGGTAGACAAGAACACATTGACACCTGACTTTAATGATGGAAGCATTACTGAAAATACTCGTGCTGCTTATCCACTAGACTATATTCCCGGAGCAGTTATACCAAGCTTGGGAGGAAATCCTAAAGTCATTGTATTTCTGACCGCTGATGCTTTTGGTGTAATGCCACCAATAGCCAGACTGACAAAAGAATGTGCCATGTATCATTTCATGTCAGGATATACAAGTAAGCTGGCAGGAACAGAAAGAGGAATAACAGAACCAAAAGCAACCTTTTCGGAATGCTTTGGAGCACCGTTCATGTCACGTCATGCATCAGTATATGCAAAGATGCTAGGAGAAAAAATTACAAAACATAACACCATCGTCTATTTGATCAACACAGGATGGTCTGGTGGACCTTATGGAATTGGCAAGAGAATAAACATCAAATACACAAGAGCCATGGTCACAGCCGCACTCACAGGCACGCTTGACATTGTAAAGTATCAACATGATGACATATTCAATCTAGACGTGCCTACCACATGTCCTGCTGTACCTATGGAAATACTAAATCCAAAAAACACTTGGGTAGAAAAAGACGCATATGATCTTTCTGCAAAGAAGCTTGCACAGATGTTTGTGGAGAACTTTAAGAAATTTGGAGATACTCCAAAAGAAATAATGGATGCAGGACCGCACATTTCATAATGCATCAAGAATGCCTAAACTTTAATCCAACTATAACGACTGCTACAAGTATTCCTGAGATTATAAGAATGTGTTTTAGAGGAATACCAAGTAATTCCAAAAATTCTAGTCCTGTTTTTTCTGAAGGATGCTGTACTGTTATGGTTCCGTATGCAGTGTCAACGCCATTTTGTGTAGTTATCTGAGCTTCAATCCAATTCTCTCCTGTATCATATGACACAAGTGAGGAATTTTTTTCAGGTGTGATTGATATGATCCTAGTCTGACTAGTTTCCATGTTTGTTACAGAAATTTTTGCATATGACCAAGTTTCTGGATAATCAAGGCTAAAACTTAGCATTCCATTTTTTTCTGTTGTGTTGATCGCACCTTTTGTTATATGAATAAGAATTGGTACGTGATAACGCGTTTTACCGTCATGTAGTGTGAGCACACCTTCAAAATCTCCAAGTTTTTCTTCAGTGAGAGATAGCGTAACATTCAGTAAACCATTTTCAAGGGAGTATTCAAATTTTATACCACTTTCTTCTAACGAAAATTCTACTTCAAGTGGTGGCATTATACCTTGGATGCTTTTCAAACGTAATGATTTTGTTTCAAAAGGTTTCTCAAGTGAGAGATTGAAGACAACGTTATGTGGTACAATAATCACATCCGCAGAAAATGCTTTGGTAAGATTGACTCTCCCACTGCCAGATATTTCAACTGGAAAAATATTTCCGTAAGAGTCTGACACTAGATCGGTTGTGGTGGAAAGTATGGAAGCAACCTCAGAAGGCATAAGATCTGGATTTTTCTCTAAAAGTAATGCAACGGCTCCAGATACATGTGGAGCTGCAAAACTTGTTCCACTCGTCAGATTGTATTTTCCTCCTGTAAGAGTAGAGTTTACAAACACACCTGGTGCTACAAGGTCTGGTTTTATGTAAAATGGTGATACGGGTCCACGGGAGCTAAAAGGTGTAACAAAGTCTGGATGATAAAACACATTCAATTTTGCAATTGTCTCATTTTGTAGGGCCTCTTTTAAGGCAATGCCATCATCTCTTGACATTGATAATGCAGGTATAGTGGGGTAATAATTCGAATCAGCATTTGGGGGGGCAAGCTCGCCAAAGAATATTCCTGGCTCATTATTGTAAACTATGATTGCTTTGACTCCACCCTGTGCAGCGTTGTGTTCTTTTTCAGAAAAATAGATCGTTTCTCCTTTTACATCACTTCCTCGTTCTACAAGTAAAATTGAATCCTTAAGATCCAAGTTATCTAGATCATGTACCCTACCATATCCACCAAAGACAACTCTTGCAGTAATTGGTTCAGACAAAGCACTCGTTCCAAGCATAGGAATGAGTTGGTATTGTTTTTCTCCAACTTCAAATGTTGAAACAAGACTTGAAGTAATATTGTTGTATGAAGATCCCACTGTTAGGGCACTAATACTTTTTGCAGGACTGCCAATTGTGCCAATTCCCGGACCGTTATTTCCTGCTGCTGCAACAACCACTATTCCATGCTTTACAGCTTCTCTAACAGCATTATCAAGCTCATCGTTTGTTTTGTTTACACCCAAGCTTATGTTAATAATGTCAACCTGATCCTCAATTGCACGATGAATAGCTTCAACTATAAAATCAGATGAAACAGCTTCTCCAGTAGATGAAACTCTATATGCAATTAACTTAGCCTTTGGTGCTACTCCCTTTAGGACTCCATTAGCAGCAATGATTCCTGCCACTTCTGTTCCATGACCATTTGTATCCAGTGGTTCGTTGTCGTTATCAACATAATCATATCCTCCGACTACCTTTCCATCAGGACCAAAACCAAAAAGATCTGGGTGATTGTAATCTATTCCAGTATCTATGACAGCAATTTTGATTCCCTCTCCTTCAAAACCAAGACTTCGTGGAAGATCAGCACCAATAAGAGGTACACTTTTTTCCAGATATACCTTAATTTTTTGCTCATTTTCTACATTTGATAAAATAAAAACAACGCACAAAACCACAACCACAGAAAAAAACATGATTTTGTAAAGTTCCATCAGACTTTTCATAATCTAATCAGATAAAATCCATTGCGTAACCAAAGCCATAAATTGTATCTATACGTGGGGAGCTACATGGCAAAATACGAACTTCCAAAGTTACCTTATGCATACAATGCACTTGAACCGCATATTGATGCGCAAACAATGGAAATTCACCACACAAAACATCACCAGGCCTACACAAATGGTCTGAACACTGCTTTAGAAGGTCTAAGTGCAGAGTTACAAAATATGGAGCTCACAAAACTACTTGCCAGCTTGGATAAGGTGCCTGAAAACGTAAGAGGCGCAGTTAATTTCCACGGTGGAGGATATGATAACCACACGCTATTTTGGAACAACATGAAACCAAATGGCGGAGGAGAACCAGGAGGCAGCGTGGCTGACGCTATCAAGTCATCTTTTGGTGGCTTTGCACAATTCAAAGAAAAGTTCTCAAAAGATACCGGTGCAATACAAGGCAGCGGTTGGGGTTGGCTAGTTCATAATCCACAAACCAAGAAAGTTGAATTTACAACCATGCCAAACCAGACTAGTCCTAGGACAAAAGGCTTGGTTCCTCTGTTAGGATTGGACGTATGGGAGCACGCATACTATCTCAAATATCAAAACCGACGCCCCGACTACATAGCAGCGTGGTGGAATGTAATAAACTGGGATGAAGTAGACAAGAGACTTTCAAAAGCCTAGCTCTTTTCTCTTTTTTTGTATTTATCTAATATTATTAGAATCTAAATTTAGGACAAAATAAAATTGAAAGTCTGATTAAGATTGCTTCCAAGAAAATATAGGCTATGGTCATATAACAAATAAGGAATGTTTTAATTGAGAATCTATTTCAATACTACTTGTTGGGTTAGAACAACGGAAAATAAACCCATCTGAATCTGAACATCAAGAATTTGTGTTAAGCTAGAGGAAGTTAGTAACCATATCTATCTAATATTGTTCTCAGACGTTTGCTTATAGATTGAACACTTCCTTGATTCATGGAAGAATAACGATTAATCAAACCCCATTAGTTGCACGGAAGTATATTTCAGAATGCATTTATACGTGGGAAAGAGAATTTTTTGCAAATGAGTGAAGAACAAGCCCAAGCACTAATCCAACAGATGCAGGCACTTGAAGCTTACATGGCAGACTTGATACAAAAAGAAGAAGCTGTCATCAGACTCATGCAAGAAGCGTCTGGTGCCATAGAATCAATGAAGGCTCTAGACGGTAGTGCACCATATGAGACTCTTGTGCCAATGGGTATGGGGGCATATGTAAAAGCAACCATAAAACCAGATGATAAAATGATTGTCAGCGTAGGCGCAGGTACCGCTATTGAACACGACAAAAATGCCGCAATTAATTATGTGGAAGCAAGGATTAAGGAATTAGAAGTTGCATTACAGCAAATTTCTGCTCAAAGGCAAGACATTGCAGTAAGACTTGAACAAGGTCAAAAGGAAATCAATAAACTAATACAAGCAAGCCGCGGTTCAAAGCAGTAAAAGGCAAAACATTATGTTTGACAAACTAAGGAACGCGTTTTCTTCTGCAGCCAAAAGTTTTGGCCAAAAGGAGCTAAAAGAAAAAGACATAGACGAGGTTTTATTTGAGCTTGAAGTTGCACTAATGGAGTCTGACGTAGCAATCGAAGTTATTGATTCCCTAAAATCCGATTTAAAACAGAAACTAATTGGGACAACGGTTGAAAAAGAACAGATAGCAAACATAGTTAAACAGACTCTGCGACAAAACATCTCTAACTTGTTTGATGCTGCAGGAAAAATTGACATTTTAACAAATATCACAAAGAAAAAGGAGATAGGAGAACCCTACATTATCTTATTTTTGGGTATCAACGGTACAGGAAAAACCACCACCTTAGCAAAGGTTGCACATCTCTTACAACAAAACAAGTTCTCTGTTGTTATTGCAGCGGCAGATACCTATAGGGCAGGTGCAATCGAACAACTAAGCGAGCACGCAAAGAGGCTGAACCTAAAGATTATAGCACAAAACTATGGTTCTGATCCAGCTGCTGTTGCCCGCGATGCAGTTCTTTATGCTAAATCCCACAAAATTGATTGTATCCTAATTGATACAGCAGGAAGGATGCAGACAAGCAAGAATCTCATGGATCAGATAGCAAAAATCACCAAGGTTGTAAACCCTGACTTGAAACTCTTTGTTGGAGATTCGCTTGCAGGCAATGATACCGTAAACCAAGCTAGAGAATTCCACCAGTATACTAAGTTTGATGGTGCAATACTTGCAAAAAGCGATGCTGACGCACGCGGAGGTGCTGCCATTTCAATAGTAAAAGTCACATCAACTCCAATTCTGTATCTAGGTGTTGGACAAGAATACAAAGACTTGAAGATCTTTGATAAGGAATCATTTTTGGAAAGTTTGTTTGGAGAAGCACAAGAAATTACACCTACACAACTAGCTCAACCAGAAATCAAAATAACACAACAACAAGAGGACGCGTCTAAACTGGTTGAAAAAACAGAACCAAAAACACCTCCCACACCTGAAATTAAAATAGAAACAAAAGTTGAACCTCAACCTGTAAAACAAGAGCTGTCACAGAAAAAAGATGAAGATTCTGATCCTTTTGAAGGACTTGAAACAAAAGACATTCAAAAATATTCTGAGCTCTTTGACATACCACCACCAGAAAATGACAAAGAAGCTATTGAATTAGCAACAAAAATCAAAAAATGGATTTCGCAAGGTAAGCCAAAAGCTAGAGAAGAGCAGGTAGAAGAAAAACAGACTTTGCAACAAGAAGATACTAAACCTAAAAAGAAGCGTTCTCTATTTGGTTGGGGAAGCAAATGAAGCTCAAAACAAAAGATCTGCTCACATTAAATGAGCTTGACAAAAAAGAAATTGGTGTAACCATTGATAATGCAATAAAGCTAAAAAGGGAACTCAAGGCTGGAATTTGCAAACCGCTCCTAAAGAACAAAACACTCGCAATGATATTTCAAAAACCTTCAACACGTACTAGAGTAAGCTTTGAAACTGCAATGTTTCAGTTAGGAGGACATGCTTTAAGCCTGTCTTCAGACGACTTGCAGCTTGCACGAGGCGAAACAATTGAAGACACATCAAAGACACTTTCGCGCTATGTCGATATTATAATGGCACGAGTGTACTTGCACGAAGAAATAGAAATACTTGCAAAAAACTCGACTGTTCCTGTGATAAACGGACTGTCAGATTCTTTTCATCCATGTCAAACATTAGCGGATCTTATGACAATAAAAGAAAAAAAGAAGAAGCTTAGTGGCTTGAAGCTTGCTTGGATTGGAGATGGCAACAACGTTTGTAATTCAATGATTTATGGGTGTGCTAAGACAGAAATTGATATTGCAATTGCAACACCAAAAGGATATGAGCCAGACTCTAGGGTTGTAAAGGAATCCAAAAAGTTCACTGATATTGAACTATTACATGATCCTACCTTAGCTGTAAAGAATGCTGATGTGGTGATGACTGACACATTTGTATCCATACATCATCAAACCACCGATAGGGCAAAGGATTTTCTGCCAAACTTTCAAGTAAACTCATCTCTGATGAAAAAAGCTAAACCAAATGCAATTTTTCTGCACTGTCTTCCAGCAAAAAGGGGACAGGAAGTGACAAGCTCTGTAATAGATGGACCACAATCAGCTGTTTGGGACGAAGCTGAAAACAGATTGCATGCACAAAAATCTCTGATGATTGCACTACTAAGAGTCTAACGTTTATAAGAGCTTTACCGAAATTTTTTGTGAAAGAGATTAGTAAATGGCATATTCACAAATATTGCGTCGATTGCGGGACGAGAAGACCAACTATAGAAAAAGAAGGAATCTTCTCAT
>CAYZOW010000034.1:0-10816 GCA_964480245.1 uncultured Nitrosopumilaceae archaeon
ATGACAGAAATATCTTCATTCCAGCTGATGCACCACGATTTGATTCATGGCTTAGTGTTGGTGACATTTATCATAATACAGTTACCTATCAGGCGAAGCCTTATGATACAACAATAATCTCGTATTATGATGAAATTAATGATTTCACGTTTGATGAATCTAAGAAGCTTATTTCATATTCGATGCCATTTGATTGGGACGTATCAAGAATAGAAAATCAACAAATCTTTGTGCATGAAGAGATCCAAATCCCAAAATCGTTTAAAGAATTTACAGATAACACTACCTTCAACGCAAAGGTAAATGGAATTCCGCTTGTGGGGAGAATGGTAGCAGTAGATCCATACTCAAAAGAAGATGCTCTTATACTACATCTTTTGATAAACAAAAATGATATCTTGGAAATGTCAAAAAAGATCTTGCCAGATACTGGTGCCATGTATTTTACAGTTTCACCTGGAGATGTAGATGCACAAACTTCTATTGAGGTATTGACTGATTTTGGAGGTTTTAGAGCAGAGCTTGGATGGTCTCCAACTGTTCTAATGGCAAATACAAAAACTGATCTCATAATTACCTTCTTTGATGGATTTTCAGGACAGCAAGTAGCAGGAGATGTAAAATATGATCTTAAGATACTAGACAAAAATGGTAACTCTGCGTTTTCTAAGATCGACCTTAATGCAGTTGATGCGGTGGATAGTCAAACAGTTAACTTTCCACATAATGGTGTTTATACTCTAGAAATTGACATAAAATCAATCACGATAAATGGGAAAACAGATTCTAGCAGACTTGGCATTGCTAGGGGCTATGTTGTCGTACCATCCACTGTTGCACCTATCCAACCACCAATAACTTGTACACCACCACAAATATTACAAAATGGTGTCTGTGTAAATCCTCCGCCAATAACTTGTACACCACCACAAATATTACAAAATGGTGTCTGTGTAAATCCTCCGCCTACGAATGGAAATAATAAAAATGGTGGCGGATGTTTAATAGCTACAGCAACATTTGATTCTGAGCTTGCACCACAAGTGCAACAATTGCGAAATATACGAGATAACACACTTCTTAGAACAACTTCAGGTTCAGCATTTATGACTGGATTTAATTCTGTATATTATTCATTTAGCCCCACCATAGCAGATTGGGAAAGGCAAAATCTCGTCTTTAAAGAAGTTGTTAAGATAACAATCACTCCATTACTCTCCTCACTCTCAATTCTAAATTATGTTGACATTAATTCTGAGGCTGAGATGTTAGTATATGGAATAAGCATAATTTTAATAAACATTGGAATGTACTTTGTAGCTCCAGCCTTCCTAATAACTAGATTCAAACACAAATAAAAAGAACTTTTTCTACAAATATTATTATACAAACTAGACCGTGAATTTGTCATTACATGATTCCACTTCGTGACGAGAATCCAAAACCCGCCGGTTACAGACCCAAGGTCACTTATGCACTCATTGCCATAAACGTAATAATATTTTTCTGGGAAGTTGCATCTACTGGACAATTCTTTGAGTTTACAAACCAAAGAGCTGCGATGATCTTTTATCAATATGGAACTGTTCCAGCTGATATAACAGAAGGATTG
Organism: uncultured Nitrosopumilaceae archaeon; assembly: GCA_964480245.1. Classification (GTDB taxonomy): domain Archaea; phylum Thermoproteota; class Nitrososphaeria; order Nitrososphaerales; family Nitrosopumilaceae; genus JBBDNF01. Next base: position 1,613 of record CAYZOW010000034.1, read on the forward strand.
ATTGACAAAGATTATGGAGTTATAGCACCGCTTTTCAGCTCAATGTTTCTTCATGCTGGAATAATGCACGTTGGAGGAAACATGCTCTTTTTGTATATTTTTGGAGACAACATTGAGTATAGATTTGGAAGAGGAAAATATCTAGCCCTGTATCTTTTTTGGGGACTCGTAGCTGGCTTTGCGCACATAATGTCAGACCCATCAAGCGAAGTTCCTGCTATAGGAGCATCAGGCGCTATCTCTGGCGTACTTGGGGCATATCTAATACTGTTCCCACATGCAAAAATCATGACCGTAATGTTCTTTGGATTTTTCATGAGAATGTTACACATCTCAGCAAAGTGGTACCTTCCATTCTGGTTCATATTTCAAAATGTGTTACCTGTACTAATTGGTTCTAGTGGATCTGGAGTTGCCTTTTTGGCACACATTGGTGGATTTTTGATTGGTTTTTTAACAGGCTACATTTACAAAAAAACACACCACTCAGAGTTTATGTATGGAACAAGATACGGATGGAAAGGTTACAAGTAAAAATATTTACATAAATTTTCCTAATCAGGAAAAATACATAATTGTTTGTCTCAAAGAATAAATTCAGCTCTAGTAATGGAGACACATGCCATTAATAACAGTCTCACTGTATTCTGGCAGAACAGAAAAACAAAAAGAGGATTTTGCAAAAGCCATAACGAAATCTGCAGTAGAAATTCTCAAGACAAAAGAGAATCATGTAATTGTGGTCTTTGAAGAACACCCAAAAGAAAACTGGTATATGGGTGGAAATCCCCTTTAAACTACATTTTTATTTTAACCTAGTTTACAAAATCCATGACAAAGGTTGCACTTGTGCAATTTAAAGCAGATACGGATAAGCACAAAAACCTAGACAAAATTCTTGATTACATTAACAAAGCTGCACAACGAGGAGCAAAACTATGTGCATTTCCAGAATTCATGATGTGTTTTACTCCCTCATCACAATCTGCAAAAGATCTTGCAAGTTTAGCTGAAACAATAAATGGTAAGTTTGTTTCTACAATTTCAAAATGTGCAAGACAAAACTTGATTCAAGTTGTTGGAACTTTTTATGAAAAAAGTCCAAGAGCTGACAAAGTCTATGATACATCCTTTCTAGCTGATAAAACCGGCAAAATCATATCAAAATACAGAAAGATTCACCTTTATGACGCACTAGGTACTAAAGAATCCAAAAAACTGTATCCAGGATCCAAAATCACAAAGCCAATTAGAACAATCATAGGAAAAGTGGGAATGATGATCTGTTATGATCTGAGGTTTCCTGAGATGTCGCGTACTTTGGCGTCTTTAGGATCAGAATTTCTCATCGTTCCATCAGCATGGGTAAAAGGTGAGATGAAAGAAGAACATTGGATAACAATCAACAGAACACGAGCAATTGAGAATGGTTGTTATGTGATAGCACCAGATCAAGTTGGAAACATATACTGTGGTCGAAGTCTGGTTGTTGATCCATATGGAAAGATACTTTTGGATATGAAAAAGAAAGAAGGAATTGGAATCGTTGATGTATCACTTGATCGAGTAAAACAAGTAAGAAAAAAACTTCCACTTTTACAGAACAGAAGAACTGATATCTATACAGACTTTAGAATTTAGTCTGCCTACTTTCGCATTTAATGTTAGTACATTGCCTTGTCCATTTCTGTTTAATTGAATATCTAAAAAGAATCATGGGCCATGCACAAAACTTACAAGGAATTTTTGTTGTACAAATCATTCCCCTTTGTATTAATGGTGATGATGCTCTACAACCATTGTAATAATTTGAGCATCCAATGAATCTTTTTTTTGTTTTACGAGAACGTATCACCATCAGTTTTCCTAAGTGACACTGTGGACACTCAACTAATCCATTGGCGGGAGAATTTGTTCCAAGTATGACATATTTCTTTTTTTTCTCAGACCAAGAAAGATATCCATTTTTGTCATAGTACTGTTTTATTTCATTTTTCATCTTTACAATTTTTCGTTCAGTAATTTTAATAGAGTTTCTTGAAGTTACAAATTTTTTCTTTTCAACTACCTGAATTTGAGTGAAGTTTTTTTGTTGCACTGTCATCATGTCATCTTCCTGTAATTGAACATTAATGAAGAATTTTTATATGGAATCTAGTCAGCGAGATTTGTGGAAAGAGTCTGCGTTATTGGTGCTGGAAGCACAAAGTATGGCAAATTACAGGACAGCATTACTGATATTGCAGTTCAGGCGTCAGTAGATGCCATAGAAAGTGCTGGCATTGAACCAAAAGAGATTCAAGCAGGCTACATATCTAACGTGTTTGGCATAGCAGACAAGCAGGTACATCTGGGACCTGTTATAATGAGTAATCTGGGTATTCCAGAGGTACCATCACTATCTATCGAATCTGCTTGTGGAAGTGGTTCTGTCTCATTTAGAGAAGCTTATGCTAATGTAGCAGCCGGATTTTATGATGCAGTTTTAGCTACTGGTGTTGAAAAAGTAACTCACACCGGAACAGAGTGGACAACAACTTATTTTTCTTATTGCTCGGACTTTTTCTATGAAGGAGGAGCCGGTGCATCATTTCCTGGATTATTTGCATCAATAGCTCGAGCTTATTTAGCAGAATTCAAAGCAACTGAAGAAGATCTTGCACTAGTAGCAGTAAAAAATCATGATAATGGTTTACTAAATCCAAAAGCGCATCTTCGAAAAAAAATTACAGTTGATGATGTTATGAAATCTGCAGTTGTTGCTAGTCCACTTAAATTGTATGATTGCTGTCCATTTTCTGATGGCGCAAGTGCCGTAATTATCTGTAACGAAAAATTTGCTAAGGCTCATACAAAAAATTACATACAAGTTATCGGATCAGGTAGAGGTGGATCACCAGCTGCGTTACAAGGTAGAGAGCATCTTACAACAATACCTAGTACAAAAATTGCAGCTCAGGCTGCATATAAGATGGCAGGACTTACACCAAAAGATATTGATTTTGCAGAAGTTCATGATTGTTTTACAATTGCAGAGCTAGTTGACACTGAAGATTTAGGATTTTTTGAAAAAGGAAAAGCAGTTGATGCAGTGCGACAGGGAATGACAAAACTAAATGGAGCCATACCGATAAACCCATCAGGTGGATTGAAATCAAAAGGACATCCTATCGGTGCAACAGGAATTGGTCAGGTAGTGGAAGCCTTTGATCAGCTTACAGGAAAGGCTGGTGAAAGGACTGTAAAAGATGCTAAAATTGGTCTGACACACAACTTTGGTGCAACAGGTGCAAGCTGCGCGGTTCACATATTCAAAAGTGTATAATTTGGCAGCAAAAGAGGAATTCATTAGTACTGTCAAATCAGGCAAGATTCTTGCCCGTAAATGCACAAAATGTGGCTATTTGCACCTTGCTACTACCTATTTCTGCCAAAATTGTGGAAATAAGGGGTTTGAAAACGCCTTAATTGAAGGAAAAGGCACTGTTGCAACATATACCATAATCACGGTTCCACCAGCAGGTTATGAAAAGTATGCACCATATGCCTGGGTGGTAATGAAACTAGATGGTGCGAATTTACGAATTTCTGGCTTTATGCAAAATATAAAATCTCCAGCTGATCTTCCACTTGGCACAAAAGCAAAGATTGCTGGTTACGATGAACGTGGTATTTTGATAGAAAAACTGTAAATCAAATTTATTAAACTGATTAAAAAAAACTCAAAACAGTTCTTTTATAATTTTATCTAAGAAATGATCGTATGTCAGTTGACGTTGTGTGTGGTAAATGTGGAGCAAAAATAGCAAACATGCGTATGCTAAAATCTGTCAAAGAAGTTATTAGACCATACAACAATAAATGCCCCTCCTGCGGACAAAGTCTGTCTACATCGGAATTTACGGTAGATGTACAGAAAAACTGATCAAAAATAGGGATGTAATGATCTATTTCGTCACAAATCTTATCTACTGATGCCATATAGACATGCCTATGGAAGTTAGCGAGGATCTTGAGGAGCAGAAGCGAGGAGGAATTTTAGCATCAGCATCAAAGCGTGTAAGAATGATCTTTTCTGTAATGGCAAGCCCAAACAGGATAGATATTTTACGTATTTTAAATTCGAAAGGACCACTTACTTATTCTGAACTCAAGTCACTTGCTGGCTTTAAGTCAAAGAAGGAAAGCGGAAAATTTGCATATCATCTAAGAAAGCTGTTAAGACAGTCACTCGTTGCCTTAAATAAATCTGAAAGACGCTATACTATAACAAATCTTGGAAAACTTGTCCTAAGCCTTGCAAGACAGATTGAAGAACGCTCTATAATAGAAAGCGGCAAGATGTACGTGCGAACATCACATGAGGTAATAGAGGAGTTTAACTCTCATAAGATAATCCAGTCTCTTGTACGTGAGGGCAGTCTTCCGTTAGAACTAGCCCAAAAGATAACTGAAGAGGTGGAAAACCGTATCTACAAGTTTCAAACTGCCTACCTTACGGCTTCTTTGATACGTGAAATGGTCAATTCCGTCCTGCTAGAGCATGGTCATGAAGACTATAGGCATAAACTTGCTAGGTTTGGGCTTCCTGCCTACGATATTCGTGAAATGATTACAAACGTAGATGGTATACACAATGGCGTAGAAGGACTGCTTTTTAAGACAGGTCAGACTGTCTTCGGAGAACATCTAGTTTTGAATATACTGCCAAAGGATGTAGCAGATTCACACCTTTCTGGAGACATACATATAACAAGTACAGGCATATGGTCGCTTTTACCAGATACAATATTTGTAAATATCAAAGAACTTATCGAAGACGGAATTGATCTTAGAGGCAAGTTCCTTGGAGTAACAAGACTACCGCCAGTCAAGACTTTGGATGATCTTATTACCTCCCTCTCCTTACTCATCTCATTATTATTCAAGGAAGCATCGCAAGAAGTAATTATAGATGGATTGCCAACAGTTTTACAAAAATATTCAAAAAACCTATCAGAAGTTGAAGAAAAAATAGCAAGTGCATTTGCAGCGACATCGGCCGCACCACAATACAGTAAACATGCAACACTTCTTTCCTTTAGGATTCCACTTGGAACCGATTCTAATTCTAAAATTATAGGAGTCGTGCTTGCTGGATATAAAAAATATGTAAAATCAACACCGATTCCACACATAGGACTAATCATAGACTATGAAAAAGGCAAAGTCAGCGAGTTTTCTACTATTCTTTCTGAGATCATAGCCCTAGGAGGACGCATGATCTTCACTAAGGGGGCTGTAATGTCAAACAAGGGAATATTACGTGTAGACACAAAAACCACAGACACAACAGTAATTAATTTACAATCACTTTCGATAAACCTGCCTAGACTTGCATTTGAGTCCAACAAGGACGAGACCTATTTTAGAGCACGACTTGCACTTTTGATGAAACCTGCACTTGCAGCAATGTCACTTAGAAAGAAAGAGATCACTGATCTTACTAGACGTGGACTAAATCCAATTCTTGCAAATAACACTCAGTATATGCAAAAGAGTTCAATTACACTTGTAGTTAATTTGATAGGCTTAAAGGAAGCCGTCTTTGGGATACTTGGATACCAAGACAACAAGGCAGGACAGGAAATACTCATGAAGGTTATTGAAACATCTACAGAAGTTGCAGCCAAGAAGGGAAAAGAGATGGGTGACAATGTTACTATATCCATGAGTGAAAGCGATGCTGCAGCAAGGTTTTCTACCCTAGACGGTGAAAAGTATGGTAAGATGTCTGTCTTACAATACGTGGAAGGTGATTCCTATTCAGAGGGTATGGCATTAAATGCCTCGGAAATTGATGGAATGACTCTAAAAACAGACAAAATTGCAGAGTGTAATCATATGTCCAAGATGCTAAACGGGGGCCTATTGATTCAGCTAAAGATACCTGATGGTACAGACACAACAGGAATAAAAAAAGCAATAGAAAAGGCAAGCGAACTTGTAGGATCGTTCAGGCCAGTCAGAAAGGTACCTATTTGTGGAAATTGTGGTCTAAAGGATGAAAAGCTTACTGACAAATGTCCTACCTGTAAATCTCCATACGTATTAACATAAAATACACTCACAATTTTAGCCTTGGTTTATAGAATCTCTTGAATAAATCTCTTTGCAAAAAAAATTAGAAAATATGACTCAGATTCTTCTGAAATTTAGATCAGCATTTTTTTAGTTTTTATTAGGATAGATCTGATCCAATACTATGGTAATTGTATGGTGTCAACAAAATTGATCCAAAGCTTAACTTTGGAAAAATTTTTTTTGCCTCAATCTTTATTATGCTCTATTTTCTTACCTCTGCGGGGCGAGACATATGACAGATTTTTCACAAATAGAAAGCTCGATCGTTGAAGTTAAAAAACGTGATGGACGAGTATTAAATTTCCAGAAAGACAAAATTTCAAATGCTATATACAAAGCATTAGTTGCCTGTAATAGGCCGGATCGCAGTCTAGCTGATAAATTAGCTGCTGGCGTAATGATGAAGCTTCTAAACCAAGGATTTTCGGCATCAGATCCACCAAGTGTTGAAGATGTCCAAGATATGGTTGAATCAACTCTAATAGATGAGGGACTAGGTGAAATTGCAAAGGCCTACATACTATACAGGCACGAACGTAGAAAGATACGAGAAGAAAAGATGAAAGTTCTTAACTCCAAATCACTTGATAGTGTAGCAAAGAAATTTGATCTTAACTGCCTCAGAGTTTTAGCATCTAGATACTTGATGCGTAACAACAAAGGTATGATAATTGAAAGTTCAAGCGAGATGTTTGAGCGTGTAGCTGTTTTAGTAGGACTCGCAGACGTACTAAAGGACAATTCCATCTTTGATGTGATAGGTGGAAGGACTCAAAACATTGATGATGCCAAAAAATATCTTGATAAGCTTGATGACTTTAATTATAAATTCAAGATAGGCAAGTACCATTTAAACAAATGGCACTTTAAAGCATTAATCTCTCATTACATTGAACTAGCAAAACGCGGTCAGATGAAGGTAAGTATAAAAGAGTTTCTAACCATGCTTGCGGCTCAAAAATTTGAGCACCATGCTGAAAGAATTGCGGAATACTATGATTTGATGGTCTCACAGGACTTTCTACCAAATTCTCCAACAATGATGAATGCTGGAGGAAGACTGGGGCAGCTGTCAGCGTGCTTTGTACTTGCTATGCCTGACGACATGGAACAAATAATGAAGTCCTCTTCTGACGCTGCACTGATCTTCAAATCAGGCGGAGGAGTTGGAATAAACTATTCTGAACTACGAGAAGAAGGCGACATGGTTGCATCAACATCAGGTGTTGCATCAGGCCCTGTGTCATTTATGAACATCATAAACACTGTGACTGAAGTTGTCAAACAAGGAGGAAAACGTAGAGGTGCAAACATGGGAATACTTGAAGCTTGGCATCCAGACATTGAGAAATTCATCACAGCAAAGACAAAGCCAGGAGTTTTGGAAAACTTTAACGTGAGTGTAGGAGTGTGGGAAGATTTCTGGAATGCACTTGTAAATTCAAGTGATGGTAAATATACACTGCGTAGTCCTCGAGACAAATCACCAATACGTGAAGTAAATGCGCACCAGCTTATTGATCTAATTGCACTTTCAGCATGGAAGAGTGCAGAACCTGGATTGATCTTCTTTGATCTTATTAACAAATACAATGTATTTGCAAAGGCGCGTGGCAGACCTTTACGAGCTACAAATCCTTGCGGAGAACAGAGCTTGTATCCATATGAATCATGCAACCTAGGATCTATTAATGTAGCAAACTATGTCAAAAGAAAAGCAGATGGACAGTATGAGTTTGACTGGCAGAGATATGAGGAAACAATCAGAAAGACCACAAGATTCCTAGACAATGTAATAGATGTAAACAATTATCCAATACCTGAGATCGATCAAGCCTCAAAGGATTCACGCAGAATAGGACTTGGTGTAATGGGTGTTGCGGATCTACTCTTCAAACTACGAATCCCATACAACTCACAAGAAGGTTATGAATTTCAGGAAAAGCTCGCAGAATCTCTTTCCTATTATTCTATGGAAGAAAGTGTTGCTCTAGCAAAGACACGTGGCGCATTCCCCCTGTGTGCAAAGACAGAATATCCAGAAGGAAAGATTCCAATCTCTGGGCATTATGAAAAGCCAAAAAGCACTCATAATTATGATTGGGATGCTCTCATTGAGAAGATCCAAAAGCATGGCATTCGAAATGTCCTTACTTCTACAGTAGCTCCTACAGGAACTCTTTCAATGATTGCTGACTGTTCAAACGGTATGGAGCCAATGTTTGCCCTTGTGTTCGAAAAACGTGTAACAGTAGGTAGGTTCTTTTATACAAATAAGATCTTTGAGGCTGTACTAAAAGAACATGGATTGTACAATGATCAAATTTTGGAAAAAATCGCAAATAACTATGGCTCAGTAAAAGGAATTCCAGAAATTCCAGAGTGGATGCAGAAAATATTTGTCACAGCAATGGATATACATTGGGCTGATCACCTGATGGCACAAGCTGTATGGCAAAAATGGATTGGAAATGCAATAGCAAAGACAATCAACATGCCAAACGATGTCACCGCTGATGACGTGAAGGCATCATATCTTTTAGCACATGAGCTTGGACTAAAAGGAGTCACAGTATTTAGAGATGGTTCTAGACATGAACAAGTTCTCCACATGACAGGTAATGACCTACAAAAAACATTCCAAGTTACACCCAGTACATACCTGACAGACTATATCTCAAAAAACATTACAAATGCTTACCTGACATCACAAATTGAGAAAGCACTACAGATCAAGATTCCCGATCCTGAAGTCGTACCACAACAGACCCAGCTTACACAAGAACAGATGGAAGAAAGACTCTGCCCTGCTTGTAAAAACAACTTGGTATTTGCGGAAGGATGCAACATATGTATAGAATGTGGATATAGCGGCTGTCAATCTGGATAAGGTTTTCATCACAACTTTTTTACTATCAATTCTCACTGAAAGTACTGTTGAACAAAAAAATTTTTAGCGGGGCAATAGCAGCTGGAGTAATCTCTGTAATCATTGTAGTTTTGCTACAAACACAAATATCTGTGCAACAAAAAGATGAAAAACTTGGTTTGTATGTAATAGTTCCAACTGAAACTCCAACT
>CAYZOW010000035.1:0-10747 GCA_964480245.1 uncultured Nitrosopumilaceae archaeon
AGAAAGATAAGTTAGGATAAATACCAACTACGCGCCACGTGAACACGCGCGAGAAAAATTCCTAATTTTTGTCAATTTCAGCTAGTTTTTTCTCAAATGCTTGGTCCATCGCGTCCAAACGCTTTTTTGACGCCAAATTCTCCTGGTCATACATTTTTTCAAGATTTTCAATAAATTTTTGACCAAATTCATGGACCCTTTCTTCGATGATCTTGTTCATGTTTTCCTTATAGTAATCAGCTTCTCTTGCTTTTTCCTCTAGATCTTCCTTGATTTTCTCAAGATTATCAATTTTCAGCCCTTGTCTTGCCTCCTCTGAAATTGTTAGGAACGGAATCGCTTTTTGATATTCTGGGAACCTTTCAAAGTCTTCTTCCTGATATCTTTCATAATGTCGTTCCAGTCCAACAGAGTGACCCATCATGTCCTCTTTGTCCAAAAAGTTGACTTTTGCACGTCTCATCATGGTGTTAAAGTACTTTCTAAATCCATGTGCCAGTTGAACTTCGTGTCGTCTTTTTCCCGGGGCAAGAGGCGGTCTAAGACCTATTATACTAACTATGTTTTGAAGGCGTTTTTTGATTCCAAAAGCATTCAGTCTTCTAATGGTTGGATATCTTACTGCCTTTAACAATGGTTCGTCATCTTTAGGATATCTGCCAATTTGTGATTTCCATACTTCTCTGTAATTTGCTAATGTTTGGCAACATTCAGGAGTTAGAAATGTCCAGTAACTTTCTGGTTCTCCACGATAAACCAGTAGAGCTGCACCTTTGAATGAACCCTCTTTGTTTTGGAAAAATTGTACATCTTTCCATGTGAAATAATTCCATGCTTCTAAACGAAAACCACCGGCAGAAAACATTTGGACTATAATTTTATCCGTAATATCAGGTGATGCTTCGATCATCTTTTGAAGCTCCACTCTTGTGTATGCCCTATCCTCAGCTGCAGGGTTTGCTCTAGGATAGAGTTTATAGATGGATTTCCAAGGAACTGCCACGCCATTGGAATCCAGAAGTGCTTTGATAGGCTTGATATGATTTGGTATCGTATTTGGACTTAGTTTGCCATCTTGTACTAATTCAATTTCTTTTTTTACAAATTGAACCAAGACCTTAGTTACAATATCTGGATTCTTTCTTGCAAGCTCAACAAAGTATCTTGCTAGCGTTTTTGGATCCCTATCTTCTGGATTCTTTCCAAGTTCCTCTTCGTATATTTTGGCAGGAACTAGTTTTAGAAAGTTGTTTAATGCATTTTTGTACTTTCGAAAAGTGTGCTTATTTTTAAGAGAATCTAAGAATGACTGGTACGGATCTGAACTATTTCTTATCTCATCAAGCCTTAATTCCATTCGTGGTATATACAAGTGGGTCCTATTTTAGTACCAAGATAGTATGCGGACCCGAAGGGACTCGAACCCTCGACCTGACGCTCCGCAAGCGTCCGCACTATCCAAGCTGTGCAACGGGTCCACTAGAAAACTCATTTTACCTGTTATAATACATTACAAAAAAGAAAAATTGCTTATGCTTCTTGCTCTGCCTTTTTTACAAAGACATAGTTCATGATAAGCCCTGCAATTATTCCACCTATTATTGGGCCAACCCAGTAGATCCAGTGGAACTCCCAGAATCCTGATACTAAGGCAGGCCCAAAAGTCCTTGCAGGGTTCATACTTGCGCCAGTTAGTGGAACGCCAACTAGATGAAGTAAAAATATCATTCCACCAATTGCCATACCTGCAAAACCAGACGCTGCTTTTTTGTGAACTGCAGTCATAAAGATAACAGTAACCAAGAAGAATGTCAGAATTATTTCTACACCAAGGCCTGCCATGGGGTCATGACCCAAAAGTTCGCTTGGCCCACCTTGTGTTCCATAGTGTACTTGAGCACCAGGTCCTGGAAGAATCATCATGAGTGCAAACGCAGCAGCTATTGCACCAATTAATTGAAATACAATATATCCAATCCCATCCTTTATTCCAATTCTTTTTATGATCATCATAGGTATGGTAACAGCTGGATTGATATGAGCACCAGAAATGTGGCCAAATGTGTAAACCATTAAACCTATTGCAGCACCGTGTCCTAGTGAGATCATAATTATGCCCTCAATTGAAAGTCCGTTACCAAATACAACAGCTGCAAGTACTACTGATAGAGGTCCAAAAAAGACCAGTGCAAAAGTAGCAATAGATTCAGCAAACCACGCTCTCTTAATCATACATCCATTCAACCTTTGGGCATCTCATATAAAATATTCGAATTGGTTTTCTTAAGCTAGTAAAAAATAATTAGGGAATACAAATTGTCATATACATGCTTTCTGTTGGCGACGAAGTACCAGATTTTAGCTTAAAAGATGCTGAAGGAAACATAGTTAAAAAATCAGATCTGAAGGGCAAAAAATACGTGGTATACTTTTATCCAAAGGACTTTACACCAGGTTGTACCACGGAGGCTGCCGAGTTTTCCCGTGACTACAAAAAGTTCAAAGCTAAAGGAATTGAGATAATAGGAATCAGCCCAGACGATGTAGATTCCCACAAAAAGTTTGGCGAAAAGATGGACGTTTCCTTTATCTTACTTGCAGACCCAGAAACCGAGGTTGCAAAAAAGTTTGACGTGTGGGGCAAAAAACAGTTCATGGGACGCGAGTACATGGGAGTAAACAGAACTACCTTTTTGGTAAATGAGAAAGGAAAAATTTTCAAGGTCTTTGAAAAAGTCAAGCCGTTAGGGCATGCGCAAGAAGTACTTGAAGCCTTTCAAAATTAAATTAAGGTTTTAAGACTATTTCTTCCAGCCAGAAAGCATTGTACCGCGTTGTTTTCCAGGCGCTGTCACAGGTTTTTGTGGAGCAATCTGAACGGTCTTAGCAATCTATCCACCCGTGAACTGTTTGTCTGACGGATGATAGGCTAGTCTTTGTCTTGTTCTGTAATAGTTTTCGCCTGTGTACTTTACTTTTGGTGCTGGTACTTCTTCAGTTCGTTTTGGTTTCTCTTTTTTTGGTTCTTGTTGTGGTTCTGGTACATGTTCTGGGGCTGGTTTTGGAGGAGATGATACTTGAACCGTCCGAGCAACTTGCCCTCCCCTGAACTGTTTGTCTGACGGATGATAGGCTAGTCTTTGTCTTGTTCTGTAATAGTTCTCACCAGTATAGTAATTCACTTTTGGTGCGGGTACTTCTGTTCGCTTTGGTTTCTCTTTTTTTGGTTCGGGCTGCGGTTCTGGTTTTGGAGCTGGCGTCGGTTTTGCAGCTGGCACTGGTTTTGCAACTTCAAATTTTTGTTGCTCCCATCTTTTTAGATATTTCTTTTCATACACAGCTAGTTCTTCAGTTTTTGATTTTTTTTCTTTTGCTGTTTTTTTTGCAGTTTGTGATCTTGTTGCTGCTTCAACTTGAGCAACGGTTGGAAACTTTTTAAATTTTATAGTCTTTCGTCGCATGAATTGTTTATCAGGAGGATGATAGGCCAGTCTTTGTCTTGTTCTGTAATAGTTTTCGCCTGTGTATATTTTAGGTGGCAGTGCTCTTGCCTTCGCTGATTTTGCAGCTTGAGCAGAAAGTGCGTTTAGCTTCGCCTTAAGCTTAGCAATTTTAACTTCAAGGTTTGGTTTGGTAGCTTTTTTTGTACCTGCTTTTTTTGTACCTCTTTTTTTTGCTTTTCTTGCAGGCATGTGGTATTGTGTCAGGAAGTTGGAGTTTATTTAGATTTTGATCACAGATAAACGGGGTTCATGACTAGAATTTTGTAGAAGTTTTATAAGAATCGCTACACAACTTACCTTATTGGACGACTTTGAAAGGGATTATCCGGGATTTGACTGGAAGAATATTCCAGCGTACAAGCACCCTGGCGGTAGAAACTGCCCTTGTCCAAAGCATGAATACATCCGTGAGCAGATAAACGTCGTAAAGGCAGTAAACAAGTCAAGCAGGGAAGCAAGCCAGCTTACTCTAAAGTTCTGTCCTGATCACTACAAGGTGTACATGGAAGAAATAATCCCTGCGATGCCTTTCAAATATAGAATGCTAACTAAAATCGCGCTAAAGATTGGTGCCATACAAATTGAGCAGTTAAAGTACATGCAATCAGATCAGTGCTTTTACTGCAAGTTTGGATCTGGCGGACATGACAAAAAAACAGAGCTTCCTCCAATAGGCTAGACTGGCCCAAGCAAAATCTTTGGTTTGTTTGGAGTGTCGTGGTGACATTTTTTTCCACAAAGTGGGCATGTTACCCTATCCAAAAATATGCACTGACAGATGTGAGTCTTGATGTAACTTTCAGCGCTCTTTGAATACTCACCTGTGCCGTTGCAAAAAGAGCATTGAGTATCTAAAAGAACAATCTTTCCCTGTCCGTTACAGACAGCACACTTTTGCTGGCTCACTGTAAGGAATTTACCTCAGCGATAATTAAAGTTCTTTTGTTAAAACTTTTTCCCACCCACTTGTTTTTGAGTACAAATCCAGTTAAGCTTATACTATCTCAAAATTCAGTAGACTTGTGCCCATTGAGGAACTTGGTGAATTTGTACAAAAGCTTGAAAAAGCAGGCGAGCTAAGACGCATAAAAACCCAAGTTGATGCCAACTTGGAGATTGCCGAGATTTTAAGGCGAGTGATGTACTCAAATGGTCCTGCGCTTTTTTTTGAAAACGTAAAAAATCATGACATGCCAGTTTTAGGAAATGCGTTTGGTTCACTCAAAAGACTTGAACTTGGTCTTGAAACTTCTGACTTTACTGAGATTGGTCAGAGAATAGTTGACATGACAAGGATGGACATTCCAGCTGGACTTTTTGATAAGATAAAAAAGTTGCCCGAGCTTGCAAAGATGATTAACATTGCACCCAAGCTACAAAAGAGCGGACCAGTTACCGAACTTTTTGATGACTCTCCTTCCTTTGAAAAGATTCCAATCTTAAAGACATGGTACAAAGACGCAGGACACTTTATCACTTTTGGACTTGTGGCAACAAAACATCCTGAGACTGAGATCAGAAACCTTGGAGTATACAGGATGCAAGTGCTTGACAAGACACATGCGATAATGCATTGGCAAAAACACAAGAGAGGAGCACATCATTATGATATGAAAAAAGACGCAGGCCAAAAAATCGAGGTTGCAGTAGTAATCGGTGCAGACCCAGCTACGGTATATTCTGCAGTTGCTCCTGTTCCAGAAGGACTTGACAAGTATCTTTTTGCAGGCATTGTGCGAAAGACTGGAATCAAGACTGTCAAGTGCAAGACAGTAGATCTTGAAGTTCCTGCAAATGCCGAGATTGTGTTAGAAGGATATGTGGACCCATCAGATGTTAGAATGGAAGGTCCGTTTGGTGATCACACTGGATACTATACCCCACCTGAACCTTATCCTGTATTTACTCTAACAGGAATAATGCGAAGACAAAAGCCAATTTATCTTACTACAATTGTTGGCAAGCCTATTTTAGAAGATGCCTTTATTGGCAAAGTAATAGAGCGCTCTTTTCTGCCACTTATTCGCATGTTCCAGCCAGAAGTTGTTGACTTTGCCATGCCAGCTGCAGGATGGTTCCAAGGAATGGCAATTATTTCCATAAAGAAGCGATATCCAGGCCAGGCACGAAAAGTGATGATGGGGTTATGGGGTTTAGGACAGCTTGCGCTAACAAAAATTTTCATTGTTGTAGATGACGATGTCAATGTGCACGACATGGATGATGTTATCTGGGCCATGACAACAAGAGTTGATGCTGCGCGCGATGTAATGATAATTGACCATACCCCAACTGACACACTAGACCCAGCATCTCCACTGTTGAATCTTGGATCAAAACTTGGAATTGACGCAACGCAAAAGACCAAAGAGGAAGGCTATCAAAGAGAGATCCAAGAACTAGTAAAGGTAGACGAAGACACAAAGAACGTGGTAGATGCCAAGTGGTCTAGCTATGGCATCTAGTGCATCTGTACTGGGTTGTAGAAATTGTCTCTTTCTTCTATGGCATAGCCCATTTGCTTTACTGCCTGAATTATCTTGTTTGCAGTAAGCTCTGTAGAGCGAGATCCTGTGCATGAGACTACCTCTTCTCCAATAAGCGTTCCACCAAAATCATCTGCGCCATATTGCAGAGCAAGCTGCGCCATACCAACTCCGTTTGTAAGCCATGAGGACTGGATGTGTGGTATTAAACCATCATACATTATTCGAGAAATTGCAATCATCTTTAGTAATTGAAAACCACCGGCGGCATAGATTACAGTCTTTTCTTTTTGCATTAGAGTATTGTTTGGCTCAAAGCTCCATGGGATAAAAGCCATAAATCCTCCTGTCTTTTCCTGAAGTTTTGCAATCTTGACAAAGTGTTCTGCAATGTCATGTGCACTTTCAACATGACCATACATCATTGTTGCAGAGGCAGGAAGACCCATGCTGTGAGCTTCTTCCATTATTTTGATCCATTCATTACTTGAGATCTTTTTTGGACTGATTATGTCTTTTACAGAATCAACAAGAATCTCTGCACCAGCGCCCGGAATTGATTGCAATCCTGCTTCTTTTAGCCTTGCAAGAACTTCTTTTGTGCTAGATTTTTCAACTCTTGCTATCATATCAATTTCTGATACAGAAAGCCCATGTACTCCAACTTTTGGAAATTTTTTCCTTATCAGTTTGAATGCATCCTCGTAGTACTCTATTCCAAGATTTGGATTGTGACCGCCTTGGATCAATACCTGAGTAATTCCAAACATCTCCCACGCTGCCTTGACGCGAGCCTCAATTTCTTGTAGTGATACGGTGTAAGATTCCTCGTGTTCTGGCGGTCTGTAAAATGCGCAGAACTTGCAGTCTGTGATGCAGACGTTTGTGTAGTTTAGTATGATGTTATTTACAAATGAAATTTTTTTTCCATATTTTTTTTGAGTCAAGTGTCCTGCCACAAGACCCATAAGATGCACATCGCCTGATTCTAAGAGCCTGACACAGTCTTGGAGTGTTGGTCTTTGTCCTTCAAGCGAGTGTTCAAGGATATCACCAATTTCAGAAACATAAAGCTCTTTTGTAATTTGACTCAATTTGTTTTTGCTTTTGTTTTATGGTATTTAATCCTTGAGAATATGAGACGGCACCAGCTTGTCACCACGTTAGTTTTAAGTAAGGTAAACCAATGATAACTTTCTATGGTATCTGGGCATCAGATTAGACTAAATCGAATTTTAAGGTCAGGCAAAATGCTTTGCATCCCAATGGATCACGGGATTTCAAGTGGTCCGATTAAGGGACTTGAGGATCCTCATACACTAATCAATGACTGTCAACATGCTGGCTTGACCTGTGTAATTGTCAACAAAGGAATTCTAAAGACCTTACCAAAACCTCCAAAGATTGGAGTGCTTGTGCATTTTTCAAGTAGCACATCACTTTCCATGTCACCAAACAGAAAGATGTTGACTGGTTCTGTCGAAGAGGCATTAAGACTGGGAGCAGATGGAGTATCGCTTCACATCAATATAGGAGGAAAAGAAGAGCCTGAAATGCTTGAGCAGTTAGGAAGAGTTGCTGATGATTGTCACACGTGGAACATGCCCCTTTTAGCTATGATGTATCCAAGGGGGGAAAAAATCAAAAATCCACACGATCCCGAAATTGTTGGGCATGTAGCAAGAATTGGTGCCGAATGTGGCGCGGACATTGTAAAGACTCTGTACACTGGAGATATAGATTCATTTGCAAAGATTGTAAAAAGCACTCCAGTTCCTGTAGTAATCGCTGGCGGTCCAAAGGCAAAAACTGACAAGGAGGTTCTAAAGATGACCGAAGATGCAATGACAGCTGGGGCAAAAGGTGTGACATATGGAAGAAATATCTTTGAGCACAAACACCCTGAAGAAATGACCAGAGCTTTGGCGGATATAATATTTAGAAAATCTACTGCAAAGGAAGCTGCAAAACGTCTTGATAAAAAGTAGGGAGCTGATAATTTCCCCTAGAGTATCAAGAGGACAGCTTGGCAAATTTCTTTCCGAGCTTGAAAAAGAAGGAATCAAGACAGTTAACGTGGATCCAAAGAGCCTGAAGGGAATAAAGACTAGGCTTGCGACTATACACACCTCACCTAGCGCAAACTATGTCATATTGGAAAAGGGTTCCACCTCAAGACCAAGGGGCAAAAAGGTTGGGCTGAGAGTCAAGGTATTGTCAAATGCAGATATAGAAAAAATACTAAGATATGCAAAGTCGGGAATCAATTTTGTTATAGTTGATGTAAAGGACTGGAAGATAATTCCACTTGAAAACATAATAGCAAAACTACACAAACTTCACACCAAGGTATTTGCGACTGCAAACAATCCTGAAGAAGTAAGAAAGATGTTTTCCATTTTAGAAATAGGCGTAGATGGAGTAATATTTTCAACAAGCTCAATTAACGAAGTAAGAGAAGCTCTAGTATATCTTGGAACAAGAAGTTTTGATCTAAAACCTGCGAAAGTTTTAGAAATAAAAGAAGTAGGTAATGGCGAGCGAGTCTGTGTAGATACTGCATCAATGCTTCGTAGAGGTGAAGGCATGCTCATTGGTAGCAGATCAAACTTTTTGTTTCTAGTTCACAATGAATCAGTTGGCTCTTCCTTTACATCACCACGACCGTTTCGAGTAAATGCAGGAGCAGTTCATTGTTATACTATCTCGCCAGATGGTACCACAAAATACTTGTCAGAACTAGAGACAGGCTCTGAAGTTCTTGTCTTGGATTCAAAAGGTAGGGCAAGAAGGGCAACTGTTGGTCGCTCCAAAATAGAAAGCAGGCCAATGCTTATGATCAAAGCTCAGATTGGTGATGAAGTTGGTGGAATAATTGCACAGAATGCAGAGACTATACGATTTGTAAGGCCGAATGGTCATTTGATATCAGTCACTCACCTCAAAAAAGGAGATACTGTCTTAGCTTATGCCAAGCCAGCAACAGGCAGACATTTTGGTATGGAAGTAGATGATGAATATATTATTGAAAAGTAGTTTAATTTTTTTCAAAACACTTTAAATTACACAAAAAAATCAGCTATTCTATGACATCCCCTACTAATGACAAATCTCCAGAATTCGTTGACCTTTGCGTAATATGCAGACAGGGAATAACTCGTGGTAGTTTGACATTTGTAGACAATAAGGCCTATCACACTACTTGCTATGCAGCGTTTGCTACAAAACAAGGTAATGTCAAACCTTCCTAAGGCTTATTTTTATGCTCAGTATTTTGCAGAGGGATTACTTGATCTTCCTTTTTAGCTGATTTATCTGCACCATTTCTTCTCTAAGGTGTCTTCGAAGAATAGCTTCATGCTCACGTTTATGTCTCCAGTAGAGGTTCATTAATCCCTGTCGAGATTTTGACTTTTTTATAGCTGAGGTAAATGTTCTGTGGCTTTTCTCAACACTTCTGCAGTATCCTTTGGTATTTGATGTAACCATGGGTTGATTTATGAATATACGTAGATAACCTTTACGAATTTCAGATCTTGATCGTTTGATACATCAAACATCAAGTGGTTCTGGTCTTTTCCAGTATGGGACAAGCTGCATCACCCTAAGAGCATGCTTTTCTAAAGTTCGTTTTCGTGCAACCTTTACGTATTTTGCTGACTTGTCAACTCCGATGTATTTTCGTTTTAAAAATCTAGCAATTTTTGTTGTCTGACCACTGCCAACAAAAGGATCAAGTATCAGATCTCCCACGTTGCTGTAAAGTGTAATCAGCCTATATGGGATCTCTTCTGGAAATGCGGCTGGATGAAACCGTCTGTAGCTTGGCGGAACTGGTGCAATATGCCATACTGAGTTGGCTATTTCTTTTTTCATCAAATCATTGATTCGTAACTTGCTTTTTTTGTCCTTTACGTTAGAGTATGGGAGTTTTCTTAGAATTATTATTTGCTCATGCATGATGTTTGGATAATAGTATGTTGGATATGGGTGCTGTACAGTGACCCTGAATCTTTTCTTTCCCCCTGTAACCTTATTCCAGATTATTTCTTCAAAAAAGCTCCAGCCGACATCTTCTTTTGTTAGTTCTACAAGCAATAGGGCTGGAAGAGGTAGCTTGTTTTTTTCTTCTATAATCTCGTTTCCTACTACAATACAGCAATAGCCACCAGGCTTTGTAACCTTGTATACTTCAGAAAAAACCTGTCTCATCTCATCAAGCCAGCTATCAATAGATTCACCCACTGTTCCTCTGTACCATTCATCCGAAGTCTGGTGTTCTTGGTAGTTTATTGCATTATGATATGGTGGAGATGTCACGGTAAGTGCAACTTTGTTTATACCGATTTGAGAAAGATCTTTTGAATCAGCATTAACAATGCAATTTGGTTTCCACACGAGAATCATAATTTAGTTGTCTATTTAATATTTGAACAAAGGCTTAATTTTGCAATAAGGCACACAAAATCATGGCAAACAAGACATGTGTTACACTAGCGGAATCAAGTCCTGCCAAGCTAAGGTCACTTCTAAAAAAAGCGCTTAGAAGATCTGACTATGCAGAGCTACGACTGGATTTTATGAAACCAGGCATGGTTCCACATGCATTGAATTTAGTAAAAAAAGATCTGAAAAGATGCATCTGTACATTAAGACCAAAGTCAGAAGGAGGCAAGTTTTCTGGCAGTGAAAAAAATCGAATTTCCATACTAAAACTAGTCGCAGAGTATAATCCATATCTTCTTGATGTTGAATATA
>CAYZOW010000036.1:0-1862 GCA_964480245.1 uncultured Nitrosopumilaceae archaeon
GAAGTTGAAACGATAATCAGTGCAGCAATTAGCCCTAGGACAATAACTTTGCTTGATCTATCCATAAATGTGGTTATGCTTACAAAATAAAAACATTCCATCTTATTATTTGTCTATAAAAATGATATCTCCCCCCTAAGCGGAGAAATTCACGCCACTTCGTTAGATTGTACGTTATGATTTGTTAGAAAATAAAAAAGTGAGTGCTTAGATTCACATTCCTGCAAATTGTTTGTCAAGTAACGAATCAAGCAAATTTAATGTATCTTGGTTGTGTCCTACATATAGGACAATTAGCTTGTCTTGGGTGTAAAAGTGGGGCGCATCAATCCAACGAATAATGCTTGTTCCAATTTCTGTACCATCTTCTGATACCATTAGAGATGCGTCTTGTGCCTCTGTGGCAGATGAGAACTCAAATACTTGAACATGTTCGCCATCTACAGAAACTATCTTGACTGGAACTGAAAATGAGGAATCTCCCAATTCTTCTACAAATTCCGTAGTTGTTCCATGTCTGCTCATTGCTTCGATGAATGAATCATAATCATGTACTGGCGCAATGTGTATTGAAAGATCATCGCTAGGTTTCTTTAGTACGTATTGATGATTCATCTCATCCCAAGTCTCATCAGTTACTGCAGAGATTACGATTCCTTCAGATACAATAATGTCCATTTTGTGAGGAGTGATTACCTGAGTCAGCATCTGTCCTTCTCTGTTTCCAAACCCACCGTGTGCAGAATCAAAGGCTATTTTGATCATGTATTGAGGTGGAAAGGATTCTGCAGAACCAACATATTCAGTATGCCACGATATTCCATCAAATGCAAATGTAGGACTAGTTAAGATGAATCCTTGGGCCACACCTAATGCATCGTTTCTTTCTTGCTCTTCTTGTGTGGTTGGTATTATGGTTAGAGTGGTCTGGGCTGGAACAAAATATGCACCTGCTACACCTACAGCAGTAACTCCAATTATTGCCGCAATTATAGCGAATTTTAGTTGTGACATTTTTTATCAAATTGTAAAGAGCTGGTGGGCTTATAACCTTTGATTAAATTGAAATTTAATCTATCGAAGATGAATGACTATTTTTTCACACGAAGATACCGTCTTAGTTCGTCTGTGGAAAGCTCTTTCTCTTCTTGTTTTTTGATATTCAATTCTCTGGCTAACTTTTCTAATGCAGTAGGTTCTCTTTCAACTGGTTTTTCTTCCGTATTGATCCTTTTCATGATAGAATCTTTAATCAAGGCTGAAGGAGTACAACCTTCCCTGTTACAAGCATCAAGAAATTTAGTGTGTTCTTCTTCCGTCAGTTTTGTGGAGACCACTCTGTAGACCATGGTAGACCTATGTAGACCAAATGTAAACTCGGAGCTTTAAAGTTTACGAAAGACACACAGCATGTTTCTACGAGTAAAGTGGGGGTAAACCATTTTTATCGACAAAGAGTAAAAAGACAAGCCCGTTCTTTCACGCCTAAAAAGTTGGTAATGACTAGCGGTATAACGTGTTATGATTTGTTGGAGAGAGTTTAAGATAATTTATACACAGAGTTTAATTAATGCGATTTAAAAAATCAGGAGTATGAATAACGAAGACAGTATAAGAAAGGTTTTGATGAGTTCTGCAGTAGATGACATAATATCATTTTCTGGTGCTAGCGAATATCTTTGTGTAGGTCTTGTTGACATAGTAAACTCTACTAATATCACTTCCAGACTATCAGGTGAAAAAACCAGGTTGTATTATAGTATTTTTCTTAATAATATGGCAATGATTGTAAAAAGATTTGATGGAAAAGTAGTAAAGAATATCGGAGATAGCCTGTTGTATTGTTTTCCAAAAACATCTAA
>CAYZOW010000036.1:1872-10459 GCA_964480245.1 uncultured Nitrosopumilaceae archaeon
GTGGAATGAGTATGATAGAATTGAGAGATGAGATAAATGACAAAATGTTTGAGATTAATCTTCCCGAACTTAACTATCGCATAAGTGCGGATTATGGTGAAGTTATGATGGGCGATTCCTCACTTTCTGTTAACAAGGATGTTTTTGGTTTGACTGTAAATATGTGTAATAAAATAAATCAAGATGCAATCCCGAACACAATGGTCATTGGTGGAGATCTTTATCTCTTTTTAAAAGATGAAAAAAAATACATTTTCAAAGAAATACAACCTCATTCAATTGGACATATACCGCCGTATTCCGTTTATAGTGTAAATAATTCATCAAAATAATTCATAGAAATAGGCATTATTCATTCATGTATAATCTATACAGGATTACCCAATACTATTTTGTTACATAATGCTCCAATTTATCAACGATTTTTTTAACATCTTTTTCAGATAGTTCATCTTTTCTGTTCTCGATAAAATAATTAATTCTATCTAAGTTTGAAACAAAAACATGCTTGTAATTACGATTATAGTCCATATTATCCTGTATTGACAACAGAACGTTTGTTACACGTGGACTAGATCTCCAAGATTTCAAAAAGATCCACAATACCATTCCTGCTCTATCTGTTTGCTCGTATGGATTGAGCTTGCCTAACTTGTCATGGTTTTTGAAATATTCGGTACTCCAATTTTTTACTTCAATTAAAATTACTCCTTTTTTTGAGACGACAACAAAATCCATCTGAGCTGATCCTAGGTTCTTTTTACCATTGTATGTTACATAGTTAGATAATCCGATGTTTACACCACAAAAAACATGATAGTCATCGCCTAGTTGTGATAATTTTTTTAGAACTCGTAATTCTCCCTTTGCTCCTACATGTAGGATGCTTTTCTCAATTGCTGCGAACGTTTTGATCGTAGATAGGAACGAATTCTAGTAAACACCCCTTGTTTGATTCTATACCTGGTCAGGCGTGTCCATTGTGGGATTTTATTCGTAGTCAGGAATAAAAAGAAGGATTTTGACCCAAAAAGACCTCAAAAAGTGCTCATATATGCGCTTTTTTGTTCTGGCATGTGCCTAATTCTTGATTTACTCTAACATAGTCCAAGATAAATTACGAGCTACTTTCTTTGATATTTTCATGAAGAAACTTTGAATAAATCTTTGAATCAAATATTATTTAAATTTATAATAAGCATATCAATAACGGGCATAATATGAAATCGATTTATTTTTTTGACCAAGGCGATGGCAAAAATAAAAAATTACTTGGAGGAAAGGGGGCAGGACTTTGCGAGATGACAAGACTTGGGTTACCTGTACCGCCAGGTTTTACAATTACTACTGAGGTTTGCAACAAGTATTACCAAAATAACAAAAAGTTACCCAGTAATCTTATGGATGAAGTCAGAAAAAACATTGCAAAAATAGAAAAAAGAACTGGTAAAAAATTTGGTTCTGCTGAGAATCCTCTTCTTGTGTCAGTTAGATCCGGAGCAGCAATCTCCATGCCTGGCATGATGGACACGATTCTAAATCTTGGATTAAATGACCAGACAGTTATTGGCCTTGCAAAAAAAAGCAACACCCCAAGATTCGCTTGGGATTCTTACAGACGATTTATACAGCTTTTTGGCAAAGTCGTTTTTGGCATAGATGACAGAATGTTTGAAGAGGTTTTAGAAAAGGCCAAGCAAACACAAAATGTTCATGTTGATAGCGACCTTAGCGAACAGTCCCTTAAAAATGTCGTATCAGAATACAAACAAATATGTGAAAATCAGCTGAGTAGATCGTTTCCTACAGATCCTTACAAACAACTAGAGCTTGCTATCGAGGCAGTCTTTAGGAGTTGGATGGGTGAAAGAGCTGTCGTATATCGAGATAAGTACAAAATAACAAAAGACATTGCAAACGGAACAGCGGTAAATGTAGTTACTATGGCATTTGGCAACATGGGAAATGACAGTGCCACAGGCGTGGTGTTTACTAGAAATCCCGCGGACGGAACAAAAAAGATCTTTGGGGATTATCTTGTCAATGCACAAGGCGAGGATGTTGTGGCAGGAACTAGAACACCACAGCCAATAGATAACTTGGCTAAAGAGCTGCCAGCCACTTATTCACAGCTTGTTAAAACGTGTGAGAAGCTAGAAAAACACTACAGAGAACCACAGGACTTGGAGTTTACTGTAGAGCAAGGAAAATTCTACATGCTACAAACACGTTCGGCAAAGATGAATGCGATTGGAATGGTTAGAACCTCAGTCGAAATGGTAAAAGAAAAGTTGATCTCAAAAGAAAAGGCGCTTCTTAGATTACAAGCCGAACAGTTAGAACAGCTTTTGCACAAAACAATAGACCCACAAGCAACAAAAAACCATACAGCGTTAGTAAGAGGAATTGCAGCTTCACCAGGTGCTGCTACGGGTGTGGTAGTTTTTGATACAAAAAAAGCAGTGAAGATGGGAGAAGATGGAGTTAAAGTAGTACTTGTAAGAGAAGAAACGAAACCTGAAGACGTGCCGGCCTTTTTTTCCTCAGTTGGCATACTAACAAGCAGAGGCGGAAAAACATCTCATGCTGCAGTAGTTGCCAGGGGCATGGGAAAACCTTGTGTTGTTGGTTGCTCTAATATGAAGATAGATTATGCTACAAAAAAATTTCAAGTAGATAGCAAAACAGTGTTTGAAGGAGAAGTAATTACACTAGATGGTAGTAATGGAAGTGTCTTTTTAGGTGAGATGCCAACAATAGAACCTCAGCTAACTGGTGAGTTTAAGATTATTCTTAAATGGGCAGAAGAAGCCAAGAGACTTGGCATAAGAGCAAATGCAGATACGCCAGAAGCTGCAAGGCTTGCAAGAGACTATGGGGCAAAAGGAATAGGTCTTTGTCGAACCGAAAGGATGTTTAATGCACGTGACAGACTCGGGCTCTTTGTTGATATGATAATGTCTCGAACCGTTGAGGAAAGAAAGCAAGTATTAGAAAAATTGAGAGAACTACAAAAAAGCGATTTTAAAGAAATTTTAAAGGTCATGGAAGGATATCCTGTAACAATACGACTTCTCGATCCTCCTTTACATGAATTTTTGCCAAACATAGAAGAGTTGATTAATAGAATACATAGCCTAGAAAAACAAAACGCGACAGAGGAGCTTGCAAATACGAAAAGGATTCTTGCGCGGGCAAGAGAGCTGGCTGAAATCAATCCTATGATGGGACATAGGGGCGTACGTCTTGGAGTGACGTTCCCAGAGATTTATGAGGTTCAGATAAGAGCTATTTGTGAGGCTGCAGGAGAACTAGCAAAGGCGAAAATAGATGCATGTACTCAGATAATGGTTCCACAGGTAAGTAGCGTTGAAGAGCTAAACCAGATAAAGAAAATATATGATTCCATAAAGTCTACTACTGAATCAAATCTTGGGATAAAGCTAAAAATTAACTTTGGAACTATGCTTGAAGTTGTCAGATCCTGTCTTACTGCAGATGAGATTGCCAAAACCGCCGAGTTCTTTAGTTTTGGCACAAACGACTTGACTCAGGCAGTATTTAGTTTTAGTAGAGAAGATGCAGAAGGAAAATTTCTTTCTGAATATATGGAAAAGGAGATCCTAACAGAAAATCCCTTCCAGTCTCTTGATGTAAATAGTGTTGGTTCTCTCATGGAAATTGCCATAGAAAAGGGAAGAGCGGTGAAACCAAAACTTGAGATTGGCATATGTGGAGAACATGGAGGAGATCCAAACTCGATAAAGTTCTGCCATAAAGCACGTCTTAGCTATGTTAGTGCATCACCACACAGAATTCCAATAGCAATTCTTGCTGCTGCTCAAGCTGCACTTTTAGAAAAACCAAATAAAAAATTTCACAAAACTAAAACAAAATCAAAAAAGAGATAGCTCTTAATTAGAACTGTTTACAAAAATATTTGTTAACAAACGATCTTATGATAGCTTTGCGGATGCAAAATCAACGTGAAATGGCTGACAATAAATCACTACAGTGTTGTAGATATCAGTGTCAATTCCTCCTATTGCATAATTCTGGTTTCCTTTACTTCCTTTGAGCTTACCTAAATCTATTCCACCATCCACATCACCATTTTTTGTCATGTAGACATGCAAGTCTGGACCATTCGTAACCTCAAAGTCCTCAAACCTAAGAAAAGAAATATCACCTACGGCGATTACTTCTGCTTCGCCTTTTGCTTCATGCCCTTTTAATCCTTGAAATGTGCCGAGTTTTGAAGATTTTGGTGTCTCTTGTGAATTTGGTGCAACTTTTGCTATCATCTCTTTCATATCCTCCGAGACAGTAGTAGTGAATTTCTTTCCTTCAGCCATAACAAGGTCTATTGTTTTGGGTGACATTTTATCGACAAGTGCTTTTCTCTGGTCGTCTACCATGTTCACAAATTTATCATATGTCAAATCTTTTTGTAATTCACTCAGAGCTGCAGGCAATGGCTCGTTAACTACTCTATCATAAAATAACGGCCCTGCAAGGTAGTATATTCCAATTACTGCCGTACCAATAATTACAGCTATGGCAACAGCCTTAAGCACATCTAAATTTAGAAAATGTGGCTATTAAGGATTGAAGAAAATTGAAATATCGATTCAAGATAATTAGCTTGAAGTGCTACCAAGACTTGATTCCATAAAACCTGCAAGACTGAAACTTGGTCTTACCCAACAAAAACTTGCGTCACTGATTGGGGTTAGTACATCGATGATAAATCAGATAGAATCAGGAAGATGCCAGCCAAGCTATGCAACTGCAAAAAAAATCTTTGAGATCCTAGGATCACTTGAAGGCCAGTCTTCAATGAAGGCAGGCGATATTTGTAGCAAAGACATTACAAAGCTAAAGACAACAGATTCTCTTCATGACGCAATAAAAAAGATGCAGGAGTTTTCAATAAGTCAGATTCCAGTCTTTGACGGTAGTGATGTTGTCGGTCTGATAACTGAAGATGGACTTGTCAAACATATGATAGATAGCGACGAAACCCAACGCAAGAAAATAAGGCTTTCAGAAGTCATGGAACCAAGACCACCAATTGTAGACTATAGCATACCTGTAAAGACATTAGTTCCCCTACTAAGATTTTCAAAATGTATCCTCATTTCCAAGCATAGCAAGATAATTGGAATAATTACTGCGTCAGACACTCTAAGGATGATGGAATAGCTGAAAATGTCTTAAGTTATTTTGTATGAGAACACAGTTCAGCTAACACTCCGTGCAATGATTTTGGATGGATAAACGTAACCTTTGTGCCCCGCGAACCTGATCTTATTTCGCCAAGAAATTTTATACCGCATCCTTTCATGCGTTTCACCTCGTTTTCAATACCATCTGTTTCTAGTGCAATGTGATGTAGTCCTTCGCCCTTTGCTGTAAGAAACTTCCTGATGGGACTGTCATCTCTTGTTGGTTCCATAAGCTCAATTCTTGAATCTTTTAAATGTAAAATTGCAACTCGCACACCTTCAGTCTCTACAGTCTCAAACTCGACTTCGTTTATACCAAAAGCTTGTTTGTATTCTTTTACTGCCTCATCTACATTGTTGACTGCAATAGCAACGTGATCTATTTTCATTTTAGAACATTTCCTTAGGACGGTAAATTCCAAAAACTTCTCTAAAGGTGTTGCTTATCTCACCAAGGGTTGCATAGCTTTTTACGGCGTCTATTATATGCGGCATGAGGTTTTCATCTTTTTCGGCTACATCTTTCATTTTGGAAAGAATGTTTCCAACTTTTTTGTTGTCGCGTGTACTTTTTAGTTTCTTGAGGTTTTCTGCTTGCTGGATTTCAATTGTGTTATCTATTCTTAGAAGTTCCTGTTTTTCTTCGACGGTGTCTGTAAATTTGTTAACACCAACTATTATTCTCTCACCTTTGTCAATTTCTTGTTTGAGACGATAGGCGTTCTGTCTAATTTCTGATTGGAAGAACCCCCTCTCTATTCCTACAAGCGAGCCTCCCATTCTATCTATTTTTTTCAGATATTTGTTAACCTCATCCTCTATTCTGTCACAAAGATATTCTACGTAGTAAGAACCTCCTAGTGGGTCTACCGTTTTTGTAATTCCACTTTCGTGTGCAACGATTTGTTGAGTTCTTAGTGCTATTTTGACAGCAGCCTCTGTCGGAAGTGCAAGCGCTTCATCTTTTGAATTGGTGTGAAGTGATTGAGCACCACCAAGGATTGCTGCCATAGCTTGGATTGCAACACGTACTATGTTATTGTTAGGCTGTTGCGCTGTAAGTGATTCTCCGCTAGTCTGCACATGGAATCTTAAATGCATCGATTTTGGATCACGTGCATGAAATCTCTCTTTTAAGATCTTTGCGTATATTCTACGTGCGACCCTGAACTTTGCAATTTCTTCCAGAAATTCATTTGTGCAACAAAAAAAGAATGACAGTCTAGGGGCAAAGGTATCTATTTTTAGTCCACGCTCAAGACATGTCTCAATGTATTCTATGGCGTTTGCAATTGTAAATGCGACTTCTTGTATTGCATTACACCCAGCTTCTCGCATGTGATAACCTGAAATTGAGATTGGATACCATTGTGGTACTTTTTTAGAGCAGTGCTCTATCATGTCACCAATTAGTCTCATAGACGGCCTTGGTGGATAGATGTAGGTATTTCTTGCAATGTATTCTTTTAAAATATCATTTTGTGTGGTACCCCTAAGTGCAGTGCTTGGAACCCCCTGTGATTCGCCAACAGCAATATACAATGAAAGCAACGTTGACGCTGTCGAGTTTATTGTCATCGAGGTACTTACTTTGCCAAGAGGTATGCCGTTAAAACATGTCATCATATCTTTAAGTGATGTAATAGATACACCCACTTTGCCTACCTCGCCTTCTGCATGAGGATCATCTGCATCATATCCAATTTGTGTTGGAAGATCAAAGGCCATGCTAAGGCCTGTCTGACCCCTATCAAGCAAAAACTTGAATCTTTCGTTTGTCTTGTCTGCTGTTGCAAACCCAGTATACTGTCGCATTGTCCATAATCTATCGCGATACATTCCTGGATGTATGCTTCTAGTATATGGAAATTTACCAGGTTTCTCATCTTTGCTTTTTGGTTTTACCTTAGAGTCGTAGAGGCGTTTTACTGGAATGTTAGAATCAGTTTTTTCAATTTTCATTTTATCACTTTATGAGTCTTGTAATCTTATCAGCAGCTTCAGATGGATCCAATTCCTTTGATTGGACCTTTTTTAGATATTTTGCATAAGCGCTACTGGAATCAAGCATTGTGCCAACTTTTACTTTAATATTATTTAAAACAATGTCTCTGAGCTCTGTTTCAAGTCTAGATTTTTCTTGTATTTTTTTTGTCTTTTTCTTTGAGATCATTAGTGCTTCTAGTTTTTTTGCAAATTCAGATATTCCTTTGTTTGACTTTGTTGATGTCAGCATTATTGTGGGGTTTTTCCCTGTCATTCCAATATATTCTCGCACTGCATCGAATAACTGGTTTGC
Source organism: uncultured Nitrosopumilaceae archaeon (assembly GCA_964480245.1). Taxonomy (GTDB): domain Archaea; phylum Thermoproteota; class Nitrososphaeria; order Nitrososphaerales; family Nitrosopumilaceae; genus JBBDNF01. The sequence goes on from CAYZOW010000036.1 coordinate 9,400, forward strand.
CCCAGCCAAGTCACTTTTGTTTACAAGGTAAATGTCGCCTATTTCAGTTAGTCCTGCCTTTATTGTCTGAATGTTGTCTCCGGTGTTTGGATTAAAGACTACAACTGTAATGTCTGTTATTTTTGAAATTTCAATTTCTGTTTGGCCTGCACCTACACTTTCAACTATAATTGGATCAAATCCAGCATATTCAAGAACCCTAACACTGTTTCTTACTGCCCATGAGATTGCACCGGTAGCCCCTCTTGAGGCCATACTTCTGATGTATGTCCCAGAGTCAGTTGATTCTGTCATACGTACTCGGTCGCCAAGTATTGCGCCACCTGTGATGTGACTTGTTGGATCTATTGCAAGAACTGCAGGTTTGTAGCCATGTTTTTTTAGCTCAAGTGAGATCCTGTCTATAAGCGAGCTTTTTCCAGCACCTGCTGGACCTGTCATACCTATAGTGATTGATTTACCAGAATTTTTGAAGATTTTTTTTACCAGAGCTCGTGCGGCTTTGTCATCGTTTTCAATAATTGATATCGCTCTAGCTATTGCGCGCCTCTTGCCGTGTTTTAATTCATTTGTAATATCCATAAAGAACAATTTATGGGTCGTATCCACAATAAAATCTTCTTGTTTAGGTGATGTAGAATACGTTAATGGTTCTACAGAAGCAATTCAAAAATTATTCAGTAAAAGGGAATTCTGTTAGTTCGTTTATGGACAGACATGAAGTGATATACATCAATTATTACAAATATGGTGACAACAGTTTGGGTCTAGATTTGTAGTAACCATTGCATGCTTATTTCCACTAGGCCCAGCCGTTGTTTCTTGTTATGGTGTAGTTTTATCAAATAAAGGTTTTAAAACCCAAAAAGCAGCTTGAATAACATGGCGCAAAAAACAACTACCCATAGAATAAGAATTCTTGTTGCCAAGCTTGGTCTTGATGGTCATGACCGCGGGGCGCTGGTCTTGTGCAGAGCCTTCAGAGATGCAGGCATGGAAGTAATTTATTCTGGACTCTTTGCCACACCAGAAAGAATAGCAAAGATTGTAGAAGACGAAG
>CAYZOW010000037.1:0-227 GCA_964480245.1 uncultured Nitrosopumilaceae archaeon
CTTTTTGTAAAGTTGTCAATGGTCTTTTTGGTTGCGATTGCGACAAACATAAGTCACTTGTCAAGCATTGCTTGAGATCGGGAATAAAAGCCTTCCCGATCTCGGCTTAGAACTGAGATTCTTTAATTTCCAGTATTCTCTAACTTATAGACTTGATGATTACAACTGGTATTACGAAGCTTGACGAGCTACTTGGTGGTGGTATTAGAGATAGCATTATAACAGAA
>CAYZOW010000037.1:247-10379 GCA_964480245.1 uncultured Nitrosopumilaceae archaeon
CTGTGTCAACTCTCTTACAAATAATGGGATAATACTTTATCAAGACACAAGTGGTGGTTTTAGACCGGAACGTTTGCTTGATCTTCTAAAAGCAAAAAACATGGAACCAAAACTACTTGATCGGGTGATAGTAGGTAGAATAACAAATACTGCAGAACAGCTAAGTTATATTGATAAAATATTAGAAATCAAAAATATCAGTCTTGTTGTCATTGATAACATAACGGACCTTTTTTCTTTTGAATATTCAAAAGAATCAAGCTCGCTAGCAAAACATATTGCATTTATGGAATATATGCATAAATTGGCACTTGTCACAGTACAGAAAAAAATTCCGGTCATTGTTACAAACATAATCAGAAAATCAAATGATGAGGAAAGAGAAAACCTAGACAGATCGATAAGCATGTTTACCCACAGGAAAATTCGTCTTACTAAGATTGATCGCAAATATGTAGCAGATGCTCTTCCATCGTTCGGTAGCAAGAAATTGGCTTATTACATAATTACACATAACGGCCTTGTGGATTTACCTTAAGCTATTTATCACTGAAATCTACTAATGCGCTTATGGCTGATATTTTTGATGCTATTCCAATCATTACAGTTATTCTATTTGGGCTTGGACTTGTTGGTGTGATGGTATACGAACGAGCTAGAACAAGACAAAATCAGGAACCACCCACCTGAACCTGCACTCATAACCAAGTTTCGTTCCCTTGGTTTTGAAAATTTAACAGACATTCAAAGAAAAGCAGTTCCGATAATTTTTCAAAAGATAGACTCCTTAGTGGTTGCACCCACAGGTTCTGGCAAAACAGAATCTTCTGTAATTCCTATTTTTGCTCGTCTTGCTAAATCTAAAAAGACTGGAAAGATAAAAGCGTTATACATCACACCTCTTCGTGCACTAAATCGTGATGTCTTTAGAAGGATAATAAAATATGCAGAAAATGAAGGCCTATCCGTCCAGATTCGTCATGGCGATACACCTCAATTGATTAGAAAACAAATAACGACTTCACCACCAGATGTTCTCATAACAACTCCTGAAAGCATTATGATCTTACTTACACAACAAAAGATGCTTGACGCACTTTCAGAACTTGAATGGGTTGTAATAGATGAAGTTCATGAGCTTTTAGGAAACGAGAGAGGATCACAACTTTCACTTAGCTTAGAAAGACTCCAGGTCAACTCAAAATCCGAAATAACCCGGGTTGGTCTTTCTGCGACCATTGGAAATACTAATGAAAGTGCCAAGTTTGTAGTAGGAACAAAAAGAAAATGCAAGATAATTCATGACACTTCTATAAGAAAATATGATGTTGAAGTCAAATACATAGACGGAACAATATCTGACGTAGTAGATTTCATAATTGAATATGTAGCAAATAACTATCCAAATTCACCAATCTTACTTTTTACAAATACACGTGGTGAGTCAGAATATCTCGCATCTATACTGCGAGAAAAATCTGCATTAAGAATTGAATTGCATCATGGCTCACTTTCACAAGAAGTCAGAGAAGAAACGGAAGAAACATTGAGGCAGGGAAAACCCGGAATTGTAGTTTGTACCTCCTCTCTTGAACTTGGACTTGACATTGGTTCTGTTGAACTTGTAATGCATTACGGCTCTCCAAGACAGGTTTCAAAACTCATCCAACGAATAGGAAGAAGCAGACACAACAGGGAATCATCTGCTAAGGGACTGATTATAACTAATAATCCAGATGATGAATTTGAGACACGAGCAATACTTGAGAGAATAAAAGAAAAATCAATAGAAGATCAAATAATTCACGATGGGGCACTTGACGTGCTTGCACATCATTTAGTAGGAATGTCAATGCAGTTTGGTAGTGTTGCAGTCGATTTTGCATTCCAGATCATTAGACAAGCATATTCATTTAGGAATATAACAATAGACCAGCTTGCTGGTGTTCTTGACATTCTGCATTCTAGCTCAATTGTATTTTTTGATAAAGAAAACATGGTGTTTAAGAAAAAGGGTAGAGCGTTTAGATATTATTTTGAAAATCTTTCCACAATACCTGATATTTTAAAGTTCAAAGTCTTTGATACAGCAAGTAAGAAAATAATTGGAAGCTTGGACCAGAGGTTTGTAGGTGATTATGGTGATCCAGGCAACATTTTTGTACTACGAGGCATGCAATGGAGAATCTTAAACATAGACGAAAGTTCACTAAAAGTAAATGTCGAACCAATACAATCAGCCGGAATAAACGTACCATATTGGGAAGGAGAAAACATACCTGTGGATTACATCACTGCACGAAAGGTAGGCTCTTTTAGAACTAAGGTACAGATGGGGTCTCTTTACATGTCAAACAAGATAATTGAGAATCTTAAACTAGAAACTATCCCAAATGAAAAAACCATTGTTGTAGAATCCATTAAGACTAGAAACACAGTAGTGATACATTCTTGCTTTGGAACAAAGATAAACTCTACCCTTTCTACACTGCTTTCTGCCATGCTTTCTGCTAGAACAGGATATCTTGTTGATTCAAGGTCCGACACATATAGAATAGTTCTATCCTCCATAGGTAGGATATCAGAAAAACATGTGTTAGACATACTTAAGGACCAATATGATCTGACAGCTGTTGTAAGTGCTTCCCTTGTAGGAACTCATAACATAAACTGGAGAACGTGGTGTGTAGCTAAAAAGTTTGGTATTGTTGGTAGAGGGGCAGTGTATGATAAAAAATCTGCTAGGTTTATCTATGAAAAATATTCAAAAACTTCACTTGCAAAGGAAGTCTTACGAGAGTTATTTCATGACAAATATGACCTAAAAAATACAGAAACACTACTAGAAAAGATCAGATCTGGAGAAATTCAAATAAGATGGATAGAAGTAGAAAACTTTTCTAAGCTTGCAGAATCTATACTTGATCATACTGCAAAATATTATGCATCGCCAGCAAACATTGACAAAGGAATTTTAGATCTTGTCAAAACAAGACTTTTGAAAACCAAACACAGACTTATCTGTGTTCGCTGTGGGAAATGGGAAAGAGTTGTAGAAACCAAAGAAGTAAAAGAAGTACTTTCATGCCCTTATTGCAAATCTCGTCAGATCACCGCTACTTTTTATTCAGACTATGATCTGTCAAAAATCATACAGAAAAAACACTCTGGTAAAAAAATAACCCCAGACGAAAACCATAAGTTTGTACGTGCATGGAAGATCTCTTCGCTTTTGGAAAACTTTGGGAGAACTGCTCTTACTGTGCTTTCTGGATATGGAGTTGGTGCAGATACAGGAGCAAGGATTCTTAGAAATATGGTAGGAGAAGAAGAACTATACAAGCAGATCTATGAGGCTGAAAGACAGTATGTAACTACTCGTGGCTTCTGGGATTACTAATTCTTCTTTATTATGTTTGAAAATGGAGTCAAGAATAACTCCGTTCTGCCTTCAAGACCAACTTTTGCAGTTACGCCTATGACTGTAATAACTTCGCCCTGAGAAAAATTGTCTAGCATTCTTGCTTGATTTCTCCAACCCTTTAGCCAGATCTGGCCTGTTTCGTCTTCGATAAACATTTCTGATAAAGACACAGATTCACCTGTTTTTGTCTGGATTTCACGTCTTTCTGGCATCTTGAGAATTATAGCTTCAATACAATAGAGACCATCACTTGGTTTTATGTCTCTGATCTTTGTTCTGAGATCAGAAATGGAAGGCATCCTTTCATCACTAATTTTTCTGACAAATGAATCATTTTCAAGTGTTATAGAATTACCATGCATTTTTGTTGGCATACATTCTATTATGTCACCGACTTTCAGATCTTTTGAAATGTTTGCATAATCAGTAATATTAACAAGTTTTTTATTTTGTTCCATACCTAAAATTAGAATTTTATCAAAATCATTTTTTGTTAATGATAAAATTCTAACAGCTATATGTTGGATCACTTCTGTGCCTTCTATTTCAATTACAGTACCTTCATCACCATGTAATTCTATACCTTGTTGACCTTTCTTAGTTCTTACACCAATTAATCTTGTCTTTGCTCCAGCTGTAATCATTTTTGGAAGTATACTTTCATTTGCATTCCACAAAACAACTCTTTTGTTTACGCCATCTTTTCCCTTTAACTGTAAATGAAGTGCTTTTCCTCGCTGACCCTTAAAGTTTGTAAATTCAGAGATCCTTACATTACCATCCAAGGTTCCTGCTACGACGAGGTTTTGTTGATTCTCTTTTATCATACTAATATCTTCTGTTATGGAATCAAGAGTGGGTATATTGCTCTGCACTTCGCTTGTTTCAAGGGTGGAGCCAGAGCCTACATTAATAATGGGAGTACCTGTCATGTCTGATTTTACGTAAGCTTTAATTATTTTTATAAGATCGCCAGGTTTGAGATTCTCAATACCCGGAAGATTTGCTTTTTCATCCCACAGTTTTACCTTTGCTCTAGAATCTGAATCATATACCGTCATTGTTCTGAGAAGAAACTGTGAACCATCCTTACGTGAAAACTGCTTTGCAGGATATACATTCATGACTCTAGTTTCAAGTGTAATTTCTTTGGCACCAACATACAGATCTTTAAGACCCATCTCAACTTTAAGCTGTTCATTTAGTGATGCTCCAAGATCAGATGCTATAAGAAATAGAGCGCCCTGGTCTGTCAAATAGCCAGCACCAATCTTTTCCTTCTTTTTATTAATCATTTCTTGGATATCAGATCGTGTAAGCTCAGGTTTTTGCTCAAGAAGTTTGTTTAAAAGTAACTCAAATTCTGACAAGTTACTCTGAGATAGAAGTGTACATTAATAAAAATTTCACTAGCTAAATTAGTGGGAAAATAAAACCATCTTTAAATGTCATGTATAGTAGCAAAATCACTTTCAAAATCATACGGATCGACAACTGCTGTGGATAGTATCGATCTTGCCATTAATTCTGGTAAGATTTTTGGATTTTTGGGACCAAACGGAGCTGGAAAAACAACAACAATCAAGCTTCTTACCACTCTAATAGCACCCACAGAAGGAACAATAAACATACTTGGAATAGATGCTGTACAACATCCACTTGAGGTAAGAAAGAAGATAGGCGTAGTATTACAACAGCCTAGCTACGAACCGACACTCAGTGTAGAAAAATCACTTGAAAAATATGGGATGATGTGGAACATTGAGAGGAAGACAAGAAAAGATAGGGTCGAGGAGCTACTCGCTTCTTTTAATTTAGAGGAGATACGAAGCATAAAAAACGAAGATCTTTCAATAGGTCAAAGACGAAGAGTACAGGTAGCACGTGAATTCATGCACGACATGGAACTTTTATTTCTTGACGAACCTACAGTTGGCTTGGATCCTTCTGCACGAAGGAGCTTGCTTGATTTTATCAAAAAGAAAGCAAAAGAAGGTCTCACCATATTTTTTACAACTCATATATTAAATGAAGCTGAATACATCTGTGACGAAATTGCTATAATAAACAAAGGAAAGATCATAGCTGTAGATACACCAGAAGAACTCAAAAACAAGTTTGGCAAGGAAAAAACAATCAAGATTCACGTGCAAGAAACACAGAAAGTGTTATCAAATCTTTTGTCAGGAATAAAAGACTATGATCTTGATTTCAATTCTGGAACAAACATAACAATACGTTCTAATGATTCTGAAGAAGTGCTACTAAAAATTCTACAAATCTTAACTACAAATAATATTCCAATAGAAGATTTAGCTGTGGTACCAACGAGCCTTGAAGAAATATTTCTTACTGTGGTGAAAAACTCAAATGCATCCAGTGATTAGGTTAGTAAACAGAAATCTAACAATATCTCTTAACAAAGGGTTTTTGATCTGGCAAGTCATCTTTCCTTTAATCTACATCTTTGTTGCTGGTTTTGCTTACACATCTTTGATTGACTTTGTTCCGTTAGGGAACAAAATGTTGGACTATCCTGCATACATAGCATCTGGCATGATCGGCTTTAACATAATGAATAGCACTCTTGTTTCTGGTATTATAATCTGGAACGATCGTAGGCACGGAATGTTTGAACAAATACTTGTTGGTCCATTTACTAGGACGCACTACATCCTAAGCAACGTCTATACAATAGGCATAATTGGTCTGATAAGTGCAGCTCTTATTACTGCTGTAGGTTACCCACTTTTCTTCAGATCTATTGAGTTTAACTTCCTTACAATTCCACTTTTGGTGTTTGCATCTATTGTTGGTTCAATTCTGTTTGGTTCAATAGCATCTATCATATCTACTAGACTAAAGTCAAGCGAAGGATTCAATGTTGTAATTAATACTGTGTTTTTATTTTTTGCATTTGTAAGTACAGCATTTTATCCAGCAGAGGGTGCGCCAGAACCACTTTCTACCGCATTTTATTTTAATCCACTTACATATCTTGTGGATGTGGTTAGAGCAGGGATCTTTGGAAACTTTAGTGCTCTTTTGACAATAGAGATGCTCGTTTTAGCTATACTAGCTCTGATTTTGTTTGTAATTGCAACAAAACTTCTTGCAAAACTTGAATTGTAATTACATACAACATAACTTAGTTTAAATTCTACACACATAGTAACTGATTCATGGAAGTAAGAAAAAGAAGTAATCTGTGGTTTCTTTTACCTATTCTTCTTAATGTTATAGGAGGTGTGATTGCTTATTTTATAATAAAAGATGATGATCCACGTAAAGCCAAAAATTGTTTATGGCTTGGCATCATACTGACCGCAATTTCGTTTGCTATATTTGTGATTCCAATATTGATTGGTATATCACTTATGCCTGACTTTGAAATGATGTCACATCAACCTTATCTATAAGTGATTTTTTATGGTCAAGAGTTCTAATGATGTCACCGTTCTTGGTATATGTGATGGGCATAATTCTGGCGCATGTTTGCTTAGAAATGGTAGTGTAGTAGCTGCAATCTCAGAAGAAAGACTCTCAAGAGTAAAAAATGATGCAGGTTATCCTAGAATGGCTGTTAAAAAAGTTCTAGAATTAACAGACACGCAAACAGAGAACATAGATCTAATTGCTCTTGCAGGTAAGTTTAGTCATAAAAAAGACTTTTACTTGAGTTGGGAGTGGTACAAAGTCGGTTATAAAGAACAGCTAGAATATGATGCAAATAAAAATAAGAAAGAACAAATGGTTAATGAACGACTCTCCAAAAGGAAAGCTGAAATTTTAAAAAATCTGAATATTACTGAAAACAAAATTGTTGTTGTTGAACATCATCTTGCACATGCTGCAAGCGCCTATTATGCCTGTCCATGGATTAATGAAAGAGTTTTAGTTCTTACATGTGACGGTTCTGGGGATGGGATTTGTGCAACTGTGAATATCGGCGACTCCGGTCAACTATTACGTATAAGCCAAACAGAAAACCATGCATCCATTGGTAAGATATATTCACGAATTACACTTCTGTTAGGAATGAAACCTTGGGAACACGAATATAAAATCATGGGTCTTGCACCATACGCTGACGAAAAAGGAGTTTTGAAATCGTATGGTGTTTTAAACACGCTACTCGAAGTACAAGATGATAGCATAACTTTTAGCAGAAAAAGTAATCTATCAACAAATTTTTGCTATCAATATCTTAAGACAGAGCTTGAAAATCATAGATTTGATTGGATAGCAGGTGCAGTACAAAAGTTAACAGAAGATTTGTTAATAAAATGGATTAGAAACGCCATAAAAAATACTGGTATAAGAAAACTAGCATGTGCAGGAGGAGTATTCATGAATGTTAAGGCAAATATGCTTATACTTGAAATGGATGAAGTTGACAGCCTTTTCATTTTTCCAAGTGGTGGTGATGAATCTCTTGCCATTGGTGCCGCATATAGTGTGTACGCTGATTATCTTAGTAAAATTGGACAAAAGATCAATACTACACCTATTAGTTTAGTATATTTAGGACCAAGCTATTCTAATGAAGAAATTGAAGAGTCAGTCACAAGTCTAGATGATAATTATACCGTAGAATACCATGATGACATTAATGAGTACGTTGCTGAGTCTTTGGTTAAGGGAGATATTATAGCAAGGTTTAATGAAAGAATGGAATTTGGTGCTAGGGCATTAGGCAATAGAAGTATACTTGCCGATCCTAGTAAATATGAAAAAGTAAGAGAAATAAACATGGCAATTAAACAAAGAGATTTCTGGATGCCCTTTGCACCTACAATTTTATCTGAGAAACAGGATGATCTTATAATTAATTCTAAAAACGTTAAAGTGCCCTTCATGACTTTGGCGTTCAGAACTAGAGAAAGATCTCATAAAGAACTTGTATCTGCTATACACCCATACGATTTTACAGCGAGACCACAAGTTCTTGAAAAGCAACATAACATAAACTATTATGAGCTTATAACGCAATTTTACAAATTAACAGGAATTCCTGCTGTTTTAAATACATCCTTTAACTTACATGGTGAACCTATAGTTTGTTCACCACTTGATGCAATACAAACTTTACAAAATTCTGGCTTACAATGTCTTGCAATGGGCAACTACTTTATTCGAAAAAAGAACTAGTTTTTGTTTGAATTAAAAATTATGTACGTTTAAAATGGTTTTGGATTTTGGATCTTTAGCAAGTTTTTTTTGGCAATCATATATGAATGGCACTAACGATTCTTGGTAAATTGTCGTTAATCTAAATCTTGTTTTAGCATGATGTTGAACAATACAAATACAATTAAAATTACGTATTAAATCATCATCTAAACTATCTATCTCTTCAAAATTTAATTCTTGAAGTTCGTTTGCAATTAAGTATCTTTCACGCATATCTTTTTTATAATATGGATCATATCCAGCTACTCTAAAATTTCTTTTCTGTAATTCATTAATAATTTTGAATCCTGGTGAATCTCGCATATCTTCAATATCAGGCTTGTATGTTAACCCACACACCAAAACAGACTTTGCAATTTTCAATTTATCAAGGGTACTTTCTATTGAATCAACTATGTATTTTGGCATAAATGAATTTATTTTTAACGCGGCTTCTATGGTCATGAATTCGGAATTTGAAATTCTTGCTGATTCTAGCAAAAACCTTGGATCCTTTGGTATACAATGACCTCCAACTCCTGCACTTGGATAAAATGGCATAAAGCCAAATGGTTTTGTTGCTGCAGCATTAATAACATCATTTACATTAATTTCTAATTTATCACACAGGACAGCAAGTTCATTTACAAGCGAAATGTTAACCAATCTAAATGCATTTTCAAATGATTTAACAACTTCAGCAACCTTGGCAGATTCAACCCTTTTCAGACTTGAATTGTTTACATAATGATAAACATTCTCTGCAATTCTAAAAGTTATGTCATCAGAGGCATAAATGACTCTAGGTATATTTTCAAGCGTCCATTTTTGATTTAGGGGGTCTATTCTTTCTGGACAAAAACAAAGACCAAAATTTTCACCAACTTTAAAACCGCTTCTTTCAATAATTGCTCTCATTTCATCAGTGGTGCCAACTTTTACACTACTTTCTATGATTATCACATCGCCTGATTTACAAATGTTAAGAAAATCTTCAACAGCAGATTTAACAAAAACATTGGAATCGATATTTTGCTTGGGGATGGGTGTGGGCACACAAATTATACCGATTTTTGAACTGTCTGATTTTGCTGGGAATTTAGCTATCTCAAAATTACCATTCTTACTAGATTCTAAAAATTCTTTTCTAAAGATTAATTCTGATTCATTCAAAATATTATTCTGAATTCTTTCTATTCTCTTTGAGTCAATGTCAACTCCTACTACTTTAAATCCCGAAGTTGCTAAACGTATCGAAAGTGGAAAACCAACATATCCCAATCCAAAGATTTCAATAATGCATTTCTTAGATTGGGTTTGGAGAAGTGTATCGTGTAAATACATATTTTTTGTTCTAAATGTGTGTTTATTTAATCTATCATAATTTCAGACTTTTTTAATGATGAAACTAGACATTTTTAGATTTAGCTGCAATTAATCACTACTACGTTACAAACATCACCTGATCATTTTGATAAAATAATAGCCCGGCCCAGATTCGAACTGGGGTCAAGGGCTCCAAAGGCCCCTATGCTT
>CAYZOW010000038.1:0-217 GCA_964480245.1 uncultured Nitrosopumilaceae archaeon
TTATCCACATTAGAATATGATCTTTACTTAATCAAAACTTTTACGACAGACGGCAGATTTTTACGCACAAAAGATGATAGATGAAGAAGATGACGAGCAAGAATCAGAAGATGAATAGAAATTGCTAAATTATTAGTCTAACTTAGAAAAATAATGAGTTTGAAAGGAATTGACGATGAGATTGAACGTTACACAAAGAAAATTAATGAAAAAAATG
>CAYZOW010000038.1:227-621 GCA_964480245.1 uncultured Nitrosopumilaceae archaeon
CATAGAGATATTTTCCGTATTCTTCAACTGCATGAATGTATAGTGCCCCTGCTATCTGGAGAATACCATTGTTGTCTAGTAACGTTTCAACACTTCGAATAATGTATTTAATTCTAGTTCGGATTGTGTCCAACAAAACTCTTCTTTCACTCTCCATTAGTGATTCGGTCGATCGCATTGTCATATGATTTTATGATGATTTCAATGCAACTAATGCTGTAAAACCTACTCCTAAAATTATACCACTGTACATCATGAAAACAATTCCTAGTTTTTCGGGGTGCGTTCCTGCATCAGAATTCATAAACAAAACTATGCCAATGACTAGCAAAGCTAAACCTACAGGAATTGAAAATTTTGCAACGTTTCTTAATCGACCATATGCCATTGATTA
>CAYZOW010000038.1:631-9658 GCA_964480245.1 uncultured Nitrosopumilaceae archaeon
GATATACCTGATATGATAAATTGTTTACCCACAAGCTCTTTTTGTTTTTCTAAAACCTTAAGTTCAAACAAAATTTAGAAATTGGTATGAGCAAAACATCAAACAAAGCGAAAAAAAGAGCAAGGGCAGCAGATAACGCTAAATCGAAAAAGTAGTTTGTTTTCCTAAACAAAAAGGATTACGACACACAGCATGTTTCTAGGAGTAAAGTGGGGGGCATTCTCTTTTTACTCTTTGTCTATGAACTCATCTACAGTAGGTGGTTCTGGACTCAGACCTTTTCTTTTTCTAATTTCAGCCATTAATGTAAGCAAGACAGAGTTTGGAACAGGAGTCCACGCTTTAAAATGTGTGTTCCACATTGCCTTTCCTGCAGTCTGACCTCGCATAACTTCGGAAAGATCAAAAGTTTCAGACGCTGGCATCTCACCAGTAAGAATGTGCACAACACCTTTTTGTTCCATGTTTAGTACCTTGCCTCTTTTCCCAGATATTACTCCTGCAACATTTCCAATCAATTCTTGTGGAACTCTAACTTCGATTCCAAGTGTTGGCTCTAAAAGTACGGGCTGTGCTGAAAGCATTACACCCATGCATGCACGCCTTGACGCAGGACCAAGCTGGGACAGACCTCTGTGCGCTGGGTCTTCGTGGGGAACAAAGTGGTGAAAGACAAACTTGCATCCCCTTACTTGCTCCCTTGTGAGCGGTCCTTCCTTCATGGTATCTTCAAAGCCTGACAAAATAGAATCACTTGATTCTTGGATGAACTGCACACCCCTTGTGCCATCGACCATAACATTTCCCCTAGGATCAAATCGCATGACGCGTTTTGCCTCATCACGATCCCAACCTGCGTTTCTCAAAATTTCCGCAACCTCCTTTGTGTCCTTGTACTCGTTTAAGGTACCATCTCTAATCATCTCAGCTATTTTCTCGTCAAGTGGTTCTACTTTCATAAAGATCTTGTTGTGCCTGTTTGGTGATTTTGCCATGACAGGACCTGCTGCAGCCCTGATTGATTCTCTATAATTGATCAAAGGCTGTGAAGTGACAATCTCTACATTGGCATCTGCAATCAGTGCAGTTGCAATCTCAAGGTGCAAGACACCCATGCCGGCAATTATCGTCTCTCCACTTTCCTCATTGATTTTGACAACAAGGTTTGGATCTTCTATCGTAATTCTACGTAAAGCTTCGACAAGCTTGGGCAGATCCTTTGGATGTTTTGGCTCAACAGCCATCTGAACTACAGGCTCAGAAACATAGTGGATTCCCTCAAACGTATGAATGCCAGCTACACTTGATAGTGTTTGACCAGCTCTTGCATGTTCCAATCCAAGAAGAGCTGGAATGTTTCCTGCAGCAAGTTCGCCTACCATCTCACGTTGATTTCCCATGAAAAAATTAACCGACTGGATTCTTCCTTCCCTTTTTGTATCTATAATGTGAACCCTGTCACCATCTTTTAGCTTGCCAGAAAATAATCTGCCAATGGCTACAGGGCCAGCAGCTGGATCAACTGTCATGTTTACAATCATCATAATAGCTGGACCATTGTCATCGCAATTCAAAAGTGCTTTACCAATATCAGATTCCAGATCTCCTTTCCAAATTTTTGGGATTCTATATTTTTGTGCAACATCAGGTGAAGGGTGATGTTTTACAACCATTCCAAGCACTGCATCATAAAGTGGTGCCTTTTCAGCAAGAGCTTTGAGGTCACCGCCTTCGGCATAAGCTGTGTAGACATCTTTGAATGAAATTCCCTTTTTCTTCATGACATCTATATTGAATCCCCATCTGTCCTTTGCAGATCCAAAAGAAACACTACCATCTTGGATGCTTACCTTCCACTTTTCTTTGTATTCTGGTTCGGCGTAAATGTCGATTAGCCTGTTAAAGTCAGTAATTATACCACCAAGCCACTCTTGCATCTTATCTGGAGCAAGCCTGAGCTCTTTTATGAGACGGTCTATCTTGTTGATGTATAACACTGGTCTAACTCTTTCCTCAAGGGCTTGTCTTGTTACAGTCTCTGTTTGTGTCATTATGCCCTCGACGGAGTCTGAAACCACTACCGCACCATCTATTGCCCTAAGGCTTCTTGTAACACGTCCTGTAAAGTCAATGTGCCCAGGTGTATCAATCATGTTGATAACATACTCGGTGCCGTCTTTTTCATAAAGCAAGGTAACGTTTGCTTGAACTATTGTCATCTGCCTGTCCTGCTCTAACTTCATAGAGTCCAAAGCAAGGGCTTGACCTGCAACTGAGGGACTGATAATTCCACTTGACGCCAAGAGGCTATCGCTCATAGTTGTCTTTCCATGGTCTACATGAGCTATGACTCCAAAGTTTCTAATGTTCTTCTTGTTTCCAATTATTTTTAGGATCTGTTCTGTTGCCTTGAATTTCATGAACGAAAAAAGTCGATCTGCAGCCGGTATTAAACGTTCTTAAGATTCCTTTTTGATCTTACAAGATCAGTAGATCATAGAAGAGCTGACATCTTTTAGTTTTTTGGCCTTTACAAAAAAACAATCCTTTATATTTTTTTTCTTGGCATGATATAACGCAATAAACTCCGACACAAAAATAAAAAACAAAACAATTTCTTGGATGTTTTTAGTATTAGGTTGCATTTGTACCACATGCAGACCATATTTTTTAAGATACATCGCAAGCTGGGAGATGTGTCTGTTCTTTTCTTCAAATATAATTACAGTATCTCCCTTTCTTGCTGAAAACAACTCCATATGGGAAAATTGTTCTATCCTTGCGTAGTGTGCATCAAGACCTGATACCTCGTAGAGCTTTGCAGCACAGAACATAGCTATAGGCATGGTATGCAGGTTTCCAAGCAAGTAGATCTTGCCTCTCAAGTTTACTTTCTTGCTTTGAGTTCTTGCCTGATTGTAGATCTTTGAGATATTTCGTGTGTGATATTTTGATACCAAAGAAAGACATGTCATCGCACTTGAAAGAAAGCTTATGCTGCCTGCTGTGAAAATTCCAGAATGTGGGTATTTTAGAATAATTGATTTTTGACAAACTCTGGCAAGTCTGCCTTGTGGGTTTGCAGTTATTGCCGTTGTGCTTTTTGCAGTCTTTGCAAGCTTGACGTTAGAAATAGTGTTTCCAGAAATTGATATTAAATACAAATCATGGTCCTTTAGCAGTCTTTTGTTTTTTATCAAGTCAAGAGGATCAAATGCCTTTGCTCTAAAATCAGAAAATATTTCACCAATCTTAGCTGATAAAAAGGAATCGCCAGTACCACAAAAAATTGCTCTTTTTTGTTTTTCAACAGAAAGTGGTTTGTGTGGAACTAATTTTCCCAAAAACTTTGGCTGCATTTTGATTTCTTTTTCAAATGCAACAATTGTTGACACGTGATATGATTTCATAATTTGATATTTATAATAGACACTAAAATTATGTTTATGGAAATAACGCTTGGTCACACACCAGATGCCGACGATGCTTTCATGTTTTATGCAATGTTGACAGGTAAAGTAACATCACCACACTTTAAGATCAGCCATGTTGTAGAAGACATTGAAACACTTAACAAGAGAGCACTAAAGCATGAGCTTGATGTAACAGCTGTCTCTGTGCATGCGTGTGCCTACATTCCAGATTATACAATACTTAGAAGTGGTGGAAGTTTTGGTAAAGGATACGGTCCAATTGTAATATCAAAGAAAAACGTGGCCCTACAGGAACTGCAAAAAACAAAGATTGCAGTGCCTGGCAAACTTACCACTGCGTTTTTGCTTTTGCAGCTGATGATTGGGAAGTTTGACTATATTGAAATGAAGTTTACTGACATACCAGACGCAGTAGAGCGTGGTGATGTGGGAGCAGGACTTGTAATACATGAAACCCAGATCACATATGATCAGACCAAGTTTACAAAACTTCTTGACATTGGGTCTTGGTGGAGAGATTCCACAGGAGGTCTGCCAGTCCCCCTTGGAATCAACGTCATAAGCAACCACCTGGGAGATGATATGATAAAAAAATTTGATGAATATCTCCGTGAATCGATCATATACGGAATGAATCGAGTAAACGAAGCACTAGACTATGCCATGCAGTATGGCAGGGGGCAATCACGATCATTAATTGAGAGATTTGTAAGGATGTACGTAAACGACATCACAATAGAGATGGGGATTTTGGGAGAAAGTGCAATTAAAAATCTCTTCAAGTTTGCTACTGAAAAAAGTCTTGTTCCTGAATTTGATCTTAGAATAGCTTCTGTCACAGCTTTCTGAAATTATCATGGTTAGTTTACAATATTACATATCTCTACATATATCTCATAAATTTTTCTACAGATTTATGATTAAATATTACAAGAAAATTGGTGAAATCAGCTGACTCCTGTTGTGACCGATAGATATACTAAATCTCGTAATAATGCATCTATGCTACGAAATACAGTTAATGAAATAATCTCATTCTCTGGCATATCTGAATATTGTTGTGTCGGCATTGTTGACATGGTCAACTCCACAAACATAACTGCTAGACTGCCTCATGAAAAAGTCTGTACGTATTATAGTATATTCCTTAATACTATGTCTAAGTTTGTAAAAGGATTTGGTGCTGTACCAATAAAAAATATTGGAGATAGCCTGTTGTATTATTTTCCAAAAACGTCAGATTCTGACAATAGACATGCATTCCAGGAAGTGCTTGACTGTGGTATGATGATGATTGATACTAGAAATGTTATTAATGAAAAAATGTATGAAAATGAATTACCTGATCTTGATTACAGAATTAGTGCAGACTATGGTTGTATAATGATGGCCGATTCTATGACTTCTGTTAATAAAGACGTGTTTGGATCTCCAGTAAATGTTTGTAATAAGATAAATTCAATGGCACTGCCAAATACTATGGTAATAGGCAGTGACCTGTATCAGCATGTAAAAGATAAGCAAGATTATTATTTCAAAGAAATACGTGCCTGCACAGTTGGACACAAATACAAATATCCAATATACAGCGTACAGCGAATTGGATAAAGGTATTAAGCCAAGTTAACGGTTATAGGCTTTGAAAAGTATCTTATCTTTGTGGACAAACGCATCTTTTCTCTTGGAATTGCATTGCTGGTATCAGGTATTGGCATTAGGCTTTATCTAAACTTAATATATCCAGTAGGAAGATCTGGTATGTCAGAACAGGAAACGCTGTTGCTTTTGCAAAACCAGGCAACTAATCATGCTTTGTCAGATCTGTTTAGCATCATTGCAGCAATAGGATTCTTTATTTTGTTGATAAGCTTTGGTCTGAAAAGAAAGAAGGGCGACGCTGGGAAAATTACAATACAAAAGCCGCCGGAACCTTAGAACTTTTGTAAAATATTAAAGAACGTATCTCGCTGAGCAGGCTGTCTTCCTATCTCTTTTACCATGTTTGCAAGCTCAAGTACTGAAGAGTTTGCGTCCTTTCCTGCTGCGCGATAGATTTCTTCAGAAAATGCTGTGCCAACAAGATCATTTCCTCCATGAGAAAGTGCAACCTGTGCAAGCTTCTTGCCAAGAGCTACCCAGTAAACAGAAATGTTGTCCAAATCCCCAGCAAGCATAAGACGAGAAAGTGCAATCACTCTAAGATCATACGTTGACGCGCTTTCACTAGTTACTAGTCCCTTTTGCTCAAGTTCTGTATTTTCTAAACTAAACTTTAATGGAATAAAAGTGATGAATCCTTTTGTTCTTTTTTGTACTTCTCTTATTTTGATCAGATGATCAACTATGTGTTCTGGTTTTTCTATGTGACCAAAAAGCATGGTTGAATTACTTTTTATCCCAAGATTGTGAGCCTGCTCTGTTGTATCAAGCCACTCTTGACCAGAACACTTTCCCCTGACGATCTTATTTCTTATTTCAGGGTGGAATATCTCTGCTCCCCCACCTGGCATAGAATCAAGTCCAGCTGCTTTTAGTCTGGAAAGAACTTCTTTGACAGAGTTGTGTGTAAGTCTTGCTAAAAAGAAAATTTCTGCAGCAGTAAATGCTTTGATATTTAGCTCAGGGTGACTTGTTTTAATAATTCTCATCATGTTCTCGTAATATTCAAGTGGCAGCTCTGGATGGAAACCACCAACAATATGTACTTCGGTCGCACCCATCTCTTTTGCTATGCCAACGCGTTTTTCGATCTCTTGTGGTGTCAGAGTATATGCATCACCCTCATTTCCTTTTCTGTAAAAGGCACACATCTGACAGCTTGCTGCACAGACATTTGTATAATTAAGATAGTATGAAGCTGCAAAGGTTACAGTATCTCCAACATGCTTTTGCCGTACCAAGTCGGCGGCAGCTCCTATCATAAACAAGTTGTCATACTGCATAAGTTCTAAACCGTCATTGTATGAGAGCTCCTCGCCTGCAATAGCCCTCTCAAGTGCCCTTGAATCCTTGATTAATTTCTCTAGCACATCTGATTGTGTAATGGCTGTAAATATAAAACTAACATGAGCCGTGTTTTTGCGAAAAGATCTAGGCTATAGTTTTGGCACAAGACCAAACTTCTTTGCAGAGAACACTATTGTGCCTATGATGGCAACTGCAAAGATTAGGGCTACAATTGGTCCAAACTCTGGAACCACGGAGCTACCTACTATAGTGATCTGCTCAGAGTCTGCTTCAAGTGGAATTATCATCGTGGTTACGCCATCCTCAAAGTATTTTTCAGAGTCTGTAATTTGCTTGTCATCTACCCAGACTGCATTTGGATTTTCGATCAATTCTTCAGGCAGCATGATTATTAGCGAGTCGTTTTCAATTACGCCTGACATTGTAAAAGTTATCGAGTTTCTGTTAGTGTCAACTTTGGCAAATTCAAGACTCCTGTTTAGGGTATACTGTACATCAAAGGTTCTATCACCAACATCTGATCCAACATTGTGTATGACTTTAAGTCCACCAACTAGTCCAACATTTACTACTCCTGTCATCCACAGATGAATGCTACAAAAGTAATTTACAACACCAGCATCTTTTTCCATAAATTGGTAGCTGAAACTTTTACCTACATTGAAGAGCCCACTGTCAAATCTGCCATCAGGTAAACCTGTACCATTTGTAACTATGCCAGACGTAACTGTGTGAGCAGCTGTGTCTGCATTTCCCCACTCTACTTTATCCAGCACATCTATGGATAATTCCCAAGGAGAGTAAAAGAACGGTGCATTGGGATCTGCTGCTCCAGTTGGGATTGTGACTTGAAAAGTCTTGGCAAATGCAGCATTATATCCAACAGGGATTAACAATAACCCGATAATCAACACTATTACGATTTTATTCACAGCAATTGCTACAATGTGAAGTTAATAGATTTTACGATTCAGATATTCTAATGAAAGAAACCTACATGTTAGCAGAAAATCGTTGTGAAGCATCAACCAAATCTTTTACATCTGATTGAGAGTGTGCGGCTGAGAACGCTCCAAGCTTTCCAGGAAGAAAGAATATCCCATCTTTTGCTATCATGTTAAAGTGATATTTGTGAAGCATCTCAGCGTTACATCTTGCCGCATCTGAAGCATTTCTGATATGAGAAACGCCATTAGCTAGAAAATGAGTCATAAACAAGGAACCCATACCGCTTGTAACTACCTTGCCGTCAAAGACTTTGTCAAGCTCTTTTCTTGTACGTTGTCCTAACGCATTGATTTCAGAATACAGTGAAGAATTTTTTTTAAGATAACTAAGCATGCCATGTCCTGCAACCATTGTTATAGGATTTGCAGAAAAAGTTCCTCCTCCAACATATGAGCGGTCTGATTTTTTATGCGAGCTAGTATTTGCAATCTCCATGATCTCGCTTTTGCCGCAAATGACACCAATTGGAAATCCGCCGCCAACAATTTTTCCCAAAGTCACAATGTCAGGATCAAGCTTCATGGTTTTATACAGACAACCAAATGAAAATCTAAATCCAGTTACAATTTCATCAAGCAAAAATAGCGCATTGTTTTTGTGAACAAATTCTTGCATTCCAAAAAGATATTCACTGGTTGCTGGAATGCAGCCACCTCCACCAAGAACCGGTTCAATTATCACACCGGCAAGATCATCTTTGACGGAACTCAATATTTCTAAAGACTTGATTAGATCATTGTATGGTATTGATACGATATGAGATTCATCGACCAATCCCCCACTTTCAGATTCCTCAAAAGGCCAGTTGATGGATTTTAAAAGATCCGAAGTGTATCCATGCCAGCCTCCAGCAATTTTTGCAATTGTCTTTTTGCCAGTAAATGCGCGAGCAATTCTTACTGCATACATCGTTGCCTCCGTTCCCGTGGAGACATAACGAATCTTTTCAGCAGCTGGAACTGCCTTTTGTATTATATCAGAAAACGAGACAGTCATTTCATTTACAGTTCCATGCATCCAGCATGAGGGCAGCTGTCTTTTTACTTGATTAGAAACTGCAGGAGCTGCATGACCTAAGATCAAGCTCCAGTGGCCCATCCAATAATCGACGTACCTGTTTCCATCTATGTCTTTGAGAAACTTGCCTTTTGCAGATCTTGTCACAAACGGATAAGGCTCAAAGAATCTGATGTTGTGACTAACACCATTGACATGAAATTTTTTTGATTTAGCAAAAAGCAAACCAGATTTTTTGGTTTTCTTTTTGTAAACTTCCAATGTAGTTTGCAACAACAAAACTATCTGGTAGAATAATATTAGTGATCGCAAAATCGGGGAAAAAATTGTAAATTTTGGCATGGTTTATATTATTTGGCTATGATTCTGTGTTTGCATACGCAACAGCAAGGCGGCGCTTGTGATGATTGTTGGTATTGAACCATTGGGTGATTTACAGGCCTCCAGTTGCGCATACAAAATGTAGGTTTGACCTAGCGGTCTTATCTGAAATTTGAAGACATGATGTGCATTCCGACCAATTCCCAATAATATACTTCTAAATCAAATAAACGAATCCGGTTGATCCTGCCGGACCTGACTGCTATCGGATTGGTACTAA
>CAYZOW010000039.1:0-9618 GCA_964480245.1 uncultured Nitrosopumilaceae archaeon
CAAATTGCTAGAGAATTCTCTGCCGAGGGCAGAGTACGGAATGGATTCACACAAGATATCATCTTTAGGTGGGTAAAAGATGATGATCTCCCAGAACTGTATTCAAAGCTATTAGAGGTAGGTCTTGCAAATCCTGGTGCTCTTACCATGGCTTCAGTGGTAGGATGCACTGGAACCACTTCATGTAACCTTGCCATTACAAACTCTCATAGACTTGCAAAAGAGATTCCAAGAAAGTTCCTTGAACTTAAACTAGACACGGATGACGATTTGCGTGATTCTAGCATAAAGATAAGTGGTTGTCCAAACTCTTGTGGACAACATGAAATAGCTACCATTGGATTTTACGGCGGTGGAGGGAGAATGGGTAAAAACATGTATCCATTATACGCCATGTCACTTGGTGGAAGAGCAGATGGACAAGCCATGCTAGGATTAACATGCATGAAAGTGCCTGCAAAAAGAGTAATCCCAGTAATTCTAAAAATAATTGAAATCTTCAAATCTGAGAAAAAACCTGGCGAATCACTAAATTCTTGGGTGCATCGAGTCATAGATGGATATGGAGATCCTAATGTAAAATCCATTAACGATATAAAACAAATTTTACAGCCAATTGTGACCGTTCCACCTGTAGAAGTGGACATGGATTTCTATGCTGACTATGGAAGTGATGGTGGTTTTCATGCAAAGACAGGAAAGGGCGAATGCGCTGCTTGAGTGCAGAAAAAACCATGCAGATTACAATAGATGCAGATTCATTAAGAACTCAAATTAGGGACAAAAGTGTACGTGTATTAGACATACGAAAGGAAGAAGATTATAAACAAAGCCATATCCCTAGTGCAGTAAACTTGCCACTTGCAAACCTTCTTGCAGATGATGGCCCACAAAAAGTCTTACATCTTACACAATCATTTGGAATTGATGATGAAACTTCGGTAGTTGTATATGATGATACGTTTGGTGCACTTGCATCAAGAGTTGCGTGGACCTTACAATACATAGGTCATGACGATGTATCACTATTGGATATAACATATGGAACATGGAAGAAGATGGGTCTTGAAACAAGTACAGAACAAGTCTCCTTTAACAAAAAAACCCATTCATTAAAACTAAGACCAGAAATTCTTGCAACTGCAGATTACTTAGAATCTGTAAAAGGAAAAAAAGATACTGTACTTATTGACAACAGGGAAAGATTAAACTATCTTGATAACCATATTCCAGGCGCAATTAATATCCCATATAGGATGCTTGCTTCTCCTGGCAATATCCTGCGACCAAAGGAGGAGCTAAAAAACTTGGTTCAAAATAGGAACATTTCACCTAATGGCGAAATCATAACATATTGCGGTAGTGTAGGAACACTTTCTGGATTGGGATATTACGCACTAAAATCAATAGGTATGGAAAATGTCAAGTTATACGTACGTTCCTTTAAGGAATGGAAATCCCTTGAAAAACCAACTGAATCACAAAGAGACGCACACTACTGGGATCTTTCTGCGGAATAATTATCTAATTTTGAGTAATTATATTTCGTAGTTTTTTTGTTACATTCATTTCCATGTTATCAAAAAGTTCTAATATTTTTTGCTTATTTGCTTGTAAATATTCTATGCCCCTATCCTTTAGTCTAATTTTGTAAAGTCTTATCTCACGATGTTCTTCAAAAAAGTATTCTATCATTTGAGGACCGCTTTTTGTAGGATCTATGAATACATCAAGATTCGAAATTGTTTCTTCAACATCTAATTTTTCTATAGATGATTTGACATCTTGTATAGATTCACTAATATCTTTGAGATGCTGTACTGATGCAGAACTTTTTTTCTTGATCTGAAACTTAGATTTCTTTTCAACACCCATTTTCCCAGCAAGCTCAGGATCTATTTCATAAAATTCCTGTGTATGAAATCCTTGTTTCTTTTCTCGTTTTATAATTAATCCCTTCGCTAACAGTTTTTTTGCAGCATCTTCAACTTCAGCTTTGCCAAGCATTGTAGTCCAGACAATTTGCCCTACGTGCTGATATCCTTGTCGTATAGATTCTAAAACAACAACTTCAACTATTCTTCTAAATCCTTCATCAACTTTGACATTTTCAAAATCTCTATCTTTTACAGCTCTTTTGGCATTCTTTACATCGATCTCAATTGAACGCTTAAGTGCTTCTATGGCTTCAGAAATGTGATTTAAAATAGAAAGATAACATCCTTTATTGTACCACGCCATTCCATCTGTAGGATCTGAATCAAGTGCCTTTTCAACGCATTCTAACGCCTTTTCATAGATTTTCAATTCATAGTGGACTAGTCCTTTAAGATTCCATGCATCAGCATTGGTAACATCGATTTGTAGCACTTTATCATAAGCCTCATTTGCCCCCGTATAATCATCCATGTGAAAACGAGCATATCCTAATTTTAAAAGAGAATCAACATGCCCAGGATCAATTCTAAGTGCCTGTTCAAAGGTCTGAGCAGCTTCTTCCATCTTTTCATCTGCCATCAACCTGATTCCTTTTTTGTAAAGTTTATTCCTGGCGTAATCTGGATCTGTCAATTCTGATTCTTTCTTAATCTCTTTTGTCTTCTCTTTGAAGAGCTTTCTCACGATCGTATGTTGGATTTTTGCCAGATAAATACCATACAAAGATAAACGATCTTTAAAAATCTGAATTTTGTTCGTAACCTGGTTTTTATGACATGGAAAATACAAAAATAGCAAGGTATTACACCTAGGATATGTCAAGCAGTGGCACAAGGAAGATCGAGATAGAAGGAGTCTCTCCATTCAAACTGCCATCTGGTGTTTTTGAAGTCCAAATCGCAATCTGTGAAAGTCAACCATCTGCAGAAGAGATTACACAAAAAAGTTTTTCGTCATTATGGAAAGACAACTTTCATCTTAGAGTTAAGGATAAAAAATTTAGTACAGTCCTTGGAAGTGACAAAAATCCACTTCCTAGCTCTATCTTTGAGCGGAATTCAGTATGGATTGTAATTACTGACCAGTTTTCCTCGATTCATACTGTTTTTGAAAGCCAAGTTTCTAAGCCTGTTGAGAAAAAACCGGCTGAAACACACGAATTACCAACACCAACTAGGGAATTAGGAATTCCCACAAAAGGACGAATTGGAAGAGAAGATACACTAGGAGAAAAAGGTCCAAAAGGACCAATGGGGTCTCCAGGTGATAAAGGTCCTCCAGGTCCAAGAGGCCCAGAAGGCGATAAAGGATTAACAGGCGATAAAGGATCATCTGGCGATGAAGGTCACCCAGGTGACAAAGGTCCACCTGGTGAAAAAGGAGACAAAGGTGACAAGGGAGACAAAGGTCTTACTGGAGATGTAGGTCTACGAGGTGACAAAGGTTCTACTGGCTTGCCAGGGCCAACTGGTGATGAAGGAATTCAAGGTCCGCCAGGAGAAAAAGGACCAAAAGGACTGCCAGGATCACCTGGTGAAAAAGGAGAAAGAGGTTCACAAGGCTCACAGGGAGATAAAGGCATAACTGGTCCACAAGGTACAACGGGTGATAAAGGTCAACAAGGAATTCAAGGTCCACCGGGAGAAAAAGGACTGACAGGAATTCCTGGACCACAAGGTGACAAAGGAGCAAGAGGGCTGCCAGGTCCAACTGGAGAACTAGGTCCGCGAGGTCTCCAAGGTGCTCCAGGTGACAAGGGTCCACCAGGTCCACAAGGTCCACAAGGCGAACGTGGTTCACAAGGTCCACAAGGTCCACCAGGCGAACACGGTCCACAGGGAATTCAAGGATTACAAGGCGAACAGGGTCCAAGAGGTCAAGAGGGACTTCGAGGTCCACAAGGTACACTTGGTACACAAGGTCCGCCAGGTGAACAAGGTCCAAGAGGTCCACCAGGTCCTCCAGGGGAGGGGGGTCCAACGGGCTTTTCAGAACAAGAAAGAGCAATACTCACACAATTACTTGAATTACTTACTGCAAAAAATGTGATAACTACAGAGCAGCAAATAAAGTTGCTAAGCTACCTCTACTAGTCAGCATCTTCAAATAAGTGCAAGATAATTTCATATTTAATGAGTCAGTCAAAGGACAAGATAGATTTCAAGATGCTTGATCATGAAAGAACGGGCAACGAATTTGTATCTTTTAAGCTTGAAGATGGTACTATAGTTAAAGTCAAAGTAGATTTGGATAGAGTAGGAATTGCAACTAATTACAAAAATCCTGATGGAACGCCACACTATGCAATTAATACTTCAGTGAAAATCTCAATAATTCCAAACGAAAGAAAGTTCTCAGTAGAAAGAAATGCAATAAAAGGAAAATCATCATCGCCACCAGGGCAGATGTTCAGCTAGGAAAGTTATCTCTAAAAATATGCAAGTTATCGCTTAAAAAGCAGCAATAACCATTTTTTAGATCAGAACTATCTTCGTCGTTTCGCAGCTTTTTTCTTACCTGATCTGCGTTTAGCTGGTTTCTTAGATCGCTTTTTTGCCATTAGAAAAATGTAGAATCAACTTGCATTTCTATAGTTAAACTAAACAAAATTACACTAATTGATTACAATTTCTAAACGAATTTTTTGTAAACCAACAATTTCTGATCGCAATTTGATCAATAAACACTTTCAGCTGACGGTCTTCTTCCCAGCAACCAACTTTTTTCACCACATACTGTGCATTTGTACTGCCTTCTTCGTTTGTATGTTGGAATTTCAGGCATGAAAATAATTTCTTGTTTTGTTTTTGCCATACATTTTTTGCACCACCGGTTCTCCCACTCCTGATCCATGATCTTCAACAATGATCCGCAGACAAAAGCTTTTGCTCAAGCACCTTTGTTTTTTACTATAGTAAGAATATCCTCATCTTGTAAATAATGATGAAGACCTACTCTTTGACCTCCAAATTTGACACTTTTACCCCAAACTAAACCATACCGAAATTCTTTTTTCATGTCTCGATGCAATTTATTGCAAATCTCCAAAACGGTGGAACCATTTCTTGTTATAAGAGGCTCTTTGTAATCAGTTTCCCCGCCTTTTGGTCTCATGTAAATTCTGATAAAATCAAGCTTTTCGTAGATTTTGTCCTTGAGGGCATTTATGTTGATGTTCGCGTCTGCTGATATGGGTATGATTTTTGTTTTTATGTTAGCTTGGAGTTCATTTAGAAAACCTTGGTTTACAAGATCTATTTTGTTCATTAATGTAAGTGATGAAATATAGGTCTTGTTACCTGACACAAAATCAATTAACTGTTCAGAATCAATATCTTCTCTAATCAACACCCTCGCATTGTTAATTCCATAAACTCGTAGAATATCTTTTAGTAGACTTACTGACATCTTTGTCATCTTTACCTGTTGGCTTACACCTATTCCGCCATCCGATGTTTTTTCTATGACTATGTTTGGTGGTTTTTGGTCTAATCTTATGCCAATATTTGCAAGCTCAGTTTTTACCACATCAAGATGATACGGTTGAAACACATCAAGAATAAGTAACACCAAATCTGCACTTTTTGCAACTGCTAATACACGCTTTCCAAGTCCTTTTCCTGTTGATGCACCTTTTATTACTCCAGGCAAGTCAAGAATCTGAATTTTTGCACCACGATGTTCCATCATGCCAGGAACTACTGTAACTGTTGTAAATTGAAATGAAGCCACGGCTGATTTTGCACCAGTAATTTGATTTAACAATGTGGATTTCCCAACACTTGGTAATCCAATCAAAACAACGGTTGCATCACCAGTTCTTTTGATATCAAAGCCTACCGAGCTTCCAGCTGATTTTGATTTGACCTCTTCTTGTTCGCGCTTTAGCTTTGCAAGTTTTGCTTTTAGTAATCCTACGTGATGCTCTGTGGCTTTGTTTATTTGCGTTTTAGCCATCTCGTCTTTTATAGCTTGAATTTTTTCTGGAATTCCCATCTAGTTCACTTTTTGGTTGTATGGAATAAAATCCTATTTCCCTTCTTGATAAAACGGATTCTTGTTATTGGTATTGTCTCAAAGTTCTCAGACACTTTTATGAACTCTGGTAGGGTCACCTCTTTTATGGAATCATAGTCAAGATATCCTACTATGTAGGAAGTGGGATTGTCAGCGTAGATAGCCTTACTAAAAATCTCTGTAATCTTTCCTTTACGAGGCATGATTTTGTTATAAAAAAATGCTATTTTAGCTCTGTCTATTTAATGGGGAGGAGTTATTTATCTTCAATAGAATATCTGAGTTGATGCATCCAAAAATTTTTGCAGTTGATATAGATGGTACCATAACAGAAAATCACGACGGTCAAGTTAGTCTAGATGCACTTGAAGCCTTAAGGCATATGGAAAGGCTTGGTCACAAGGTAATTTTCGTATCGGGCAGATCTTCTGTTGAAGGATATGTACTGTCAGTTTTTGCTGGTACAACACGTATTACTGTTGGTGAAAATGGTGGGGTTGTCACATATGGTCCTTCTGATCATAAACTTTTGGGGAACAAAGATGAATGTATGAAAGCATTTGAATTCCTAAAATCAGAAATTCCTCAAGTAAAGATAAAACCAGTATTTCCTAGGATGACTGAGGTTGTGCTTGAGAGAACATTTGACATAGATGTAGCAAAAAAGATTGTCAAGGAAAATAACTTGCCAGTGGAACTTTCTGATAGTCAGTATGCATTTCATATTAATTCAAGAGGAATTAACAAGGCACGGGGATTTGGCGAAGTAATGAAGATGCTTTCTGTTTCAAATGAGGATGTTATATCTATAGGAGATAGTGAAACCGATGTACCGATGTTTAAGATGGCTGGATTTAGTATTGCACTAGGCAACTCTGCAGAAAATGTCAAATCCTGTGCCACCATGAGTGTTTCAGGAAAAGCAGGAGACGGTGTCATAGAGGCACTTGAGCATATATCACTCAAGTTATCAAAGGTGTAGTTCATGACTCTTAGGCTTTTACTTGATGAGATAAAACTAAACACTAGACAGATCTGTACCAAGCTACATTATCCACAAACTGAATTTGAGGTAACTGAGGCTTCAAGATCAGAGTTTGGTGATGTTAGCTGTAATGTTGCATTTTTACTTGCAAAGTTATTAAAGAAAAAACCATTTGATGTTGCTAAACAAATTTCTGAAGAATACCAGAAAAATTTGGGCCAGTTTGTAAAACAAGTTGTGTCACACACATCAGGATATGTGAATTTTTTTGCAAATTATTCCACATTAAATAACTCTACTATCACAGCGTCACTTGACAAAAATTATGGTTCCGTAAATATAGGAAACAAGACCAAGATTGTAGTAGAACATACAAGTGTAAATCCAAACAAGGCATTGCACATAGGACATGTAAGGAACATAATAGTTGGTGATACTGTCTCCAGAATATTATCGAAGGCAAAATACGATGTCAAAGTATTAAACTATGTAGACGATTCTGGCTTGCAAGTAGCTGATATAGTAGTAGGCTTCAAGTATGGTGGATTTTCTGAAGTGCCTCCAAAAGATCAAAAATTTGATCATTATTGTGGAGACATTGTATATGTTCAAACTACGGAAAAATATGAGACTGATAAAAAACTTGTTGAATTTAGAACTAAAGTATTAAAGGAACTTGAGGAAGGAACATCTGATACTGCCAGTTTTGCTAATAAAATAACAAGACGGGTTCTTACTGAGCAGCTAAAAACGTGCTGGCGCCTAGGGGTAACATATGACTGCCTTAACTTTGAATCTCAGATTGTTCATTCAAACCTCTGGAATACAGTATTTGAGAAAATGAACGAACTGCAAATTATTGGTCTAGAACAAGAAGGCAAGAACGCTGGCTGTTGGGTCATAAAATCTGAAGATAACGATGAAGATAAGGTACTTGTGAGAAGTAATGGCATTGCTACTTACATTGCAAAAGATATTCCATATGCAGCATGGAAGCTTGGAATACTGGAGGATCCATTTTACTATTCAAAATATGGTGAACAACTTGATGGTAAAACACTATGGCAGACGGTTCTTGAAAAAAACTCAAATGCAAAGCTTGACTTTACTGGCAATAAAGTAATCACAGTTATTGATTCACGTCAGTCACGCTTGCAAAAAATAATCACAAAGCTGATGTCTAGCTTCAAGTCTCAGGAAGGTGCATACGTCCATCTTGGATATGAAGCAGTAACACTCAGTGCAGAAACTGCAAAGATGCTTAATGTAGATACTGGTGGCAAGCAAGTTCAAATGTCAGGACGAAAAGGAATCTATGTCAATGCAGATTATGTACTTGATATTCTGGGAGTAAAGACCTATGAAGAAGCAAAGAAACGAAATCCGGAACTTGATGAGATAAAGCTTGTCGAGATTGCAGAATCGGTTGCTGTTGGAGCTCTACGATATACCATGATAAAGCAGGACTTAGACAAGATCATCACGTTTGACATGATGGAATCGCTAAGTCTAGAGGGTGATACTGGGCCATACATACAATATGCACATGCCAGGGCTGCAAGGATTTTAGAAAAAGCAGGCATGGAACCAAAGTTCAACACATCTTTTGATAACTTGAGTACTGACTACGAGATTAATCTTATCAAGATGATAGGAAAATTTGATATACAAATAGAGGATGCAGCAAAAAATCTCTCGCCAAAAGTAATTGCACGATATTGTTATGATCTTGCGGTTGCATTTAATGCATTTTATGAGCACGTAAAGGTTCTCGCTGCTGAGAACAAGTCTCTGATTAACACCCGGCTTTGTTTAGTATATGTCTTCAAGGAAACACTTGCCAAAGCACTTGAGGTTCTTGGAATTGCTTCCCCTGATAGGATGTAATTTATGAAAAACTTTATGTAATTAGGCAAGAAGAAAAAATAACCCTATGCAACAGATAACAAGCTCAGCACAACTAAAAGACCAGATTCTAGACCTTCTGCATAAAAATGGATTTGATTCGCCTTGTTATTCTAAGATACTAGATTACACCATAGAGTTATTTCATGCTAAAGGATTGGGTGATGACTATTATTGGTATCATAACATCGTTCATGAGTTAGAAGTAACATATGTGACATTAATTGCAGCACAATGGGAAAGTTTTCTAAATAATTTTACTAAAGAGGATCTTTCATATCTATTTGTTGCAGCACTTTTTCATGATTATGATCCTAGCAAACAAGTTGATAAGCCATATGAAGAAAACGCTGTAAAATTTGTAACGACTGACGAAAAGCTTTTAGAATTGATAAAAAATGTCGGTATTGATGAAAACATAATTGCGGTATTAATTCTTAGAACAACATATCCATGGAGCGGTGAATTACAACAAAAAGCCGAAAAACAGATTGAAGAATACCTTTCAGTATCAGACATTACAAAAAATGATCCAAACAAAAAAGAGCATTATAAAACACTTGGATGGTTTCTTTCAGTTGCAGATAGAATTGGCGGATATGCCCTTGGCGACTTCTCCAAAGCATTGGAAATGGCAAAAAAGAATGCTTACGCACTATTTTGGCATTCTAGTCTAATTGCTAGGCGTTCTGTGACATATTTTGAGGATCTTTTGGATAACAATGCCAAAATGTGTGAGAGAATCTTACGTTCACTTCCCAAACAAATGAGAA
>CAYZOW010000040.1:0-9407 GCA_964480245.1 uncultured Nitrosopumilaceae archaeon
AAAGTGCTCATACGGTGGAGATGGTACTGTAGAAGCTGCACGAATTGCTCTTGGACCATATCTTGCACCTGGACGAATAGTTGTACCAAAATCAAACGGTTCACCTATAATAGCTACATCAGGTTTTACTTTTTCTAGTTCCGCCTTGCTTCTAAGCCACGGTAATTTCAGAAAAGTTGGTATGCCTACAAAAATTGGTTCGTCATTTCCCTTGTACGAATCACCGTAAAACTCCATTCCCATTTTTGTTCCATTTTTGTAAAGCGTAGTATTTTTTAAATCTATCTAAATTAATTTTTCAAAAGATCTAGATCGCAAAAAACATTATATTTTTATATTTGCAAAAGATAGAAACTCGGTTGGCTACAGTTAGTACAAAAGAAGAGATCGAAAAAGCATCTAAAAAAACAATAGAAGCGTTGTATGGAACCGGAATACAAGATTTTAAAATCAGAGAATTGTTTGCATTACCAGAAAAAGGAAAAAGGGATTCTTGGGATGTTCAGACAACATTTCTATTAAACAATCTCAAATACACTGTAGATCTGGTCATTATGGAAAAGGATGGTCAGGTTACAAATGCAAGACTTATCGATACAATGAAACCACTCTAGGTTTTTGTAATAATCTCTTAATTTAAAAAATTGATTACAGAGCAACTATTTATGTAAATCAAGTATTAAAATATGAGGTTAAATGGCTTTTTTGCTAAAATCCGGCAATATTTAAATAAATACATACTATAGCACTATGAGATGGCACAGCTAGACGGGTTTGGCATTGCAATTATAGGATTTTTGGTCCTTTCTATTGTAGTAGGAACATTAACCCATAGACTAGTCAAAAAAAGCAGCAGAAGATACATGGTAGCAGGAAAGAGCCTACCTTTATTCTTTGTAGGAACAATGCTTGCAGCTCAATCAATTGATGGTAATTCATCACTTGGTAATGCTGCTTTAGTTTATCAATTTGGATTTTGGGCAGGTGCAGTTATTCCTATTGGACTTGGAGCATGTTTGATTCTTACGGGCCTGTTTTACGCAAAAAGACTTAACAAATTATCAATGTTTACACTTCCAGATTATTATTACCGAAGGTATGGAAATGCCTCAGAAGGAATCTCTGGCGTTTTAATGATAATAAGTTTCATTGTACTAGTTGCGGGAAATTTTGCTGCAAGTGGCTTTATTTTACAAACAGTATTTGGCATAGACTTTTTCTGGGGTATACTTATTGCAGCTCTGGTTGTTCTGGTCTATACATATGCAGGGGGTCTATTCTCTTCCGCATACACAGATATTTTCCAGATTTATCTTGCTATTGGCGCATTTTGGGCAGCATTCATCTTCTTTGCTGGAGGATTTGCAGGTGTTGACTTTGCTACAATTTTAGGCGCTGCACCGCCCGGATATTTAGATCTCTCTGGTCTTACTGATATGGCAGGTGGAGCTTTGATCAATTGGGCTGGAATAATGGCATTGGCATTAGGTGATATTGTCGCGTTGGACTTTATGGAAAGGGTATTTGCAGCTAAAGATCCAAAAACTGCACAAAGAGGCGCCTTCTGGGGTGGTGGATTAACTCTATTCACTGTTATTCCAACAAGCATGCTAGGAATTATTGCATTATACTATCTACCAGGCTTAGAAAATCCATTCACTGCTATGCCTGACTTGGCAATAAATCACATGCCATTTGCAGTGGGGGCTGCCTTGTTGATGGGTGTACTGGGTGCAGCAATGTCAACAGCAAATGGAGGGCTACTTGCAATATCTAGTGTAATCTCAAGAAATCTAATTCAACGAGACATCTTGCATAGATGGCTTAAGAAACCTTCTATGGGTGATAAAAAATTGCTCCTTACAACTAGAATATTTACTATCCCGATGATGGTAGCCGCTTTTATTCTTGGTTGGCAAATACCGCAGCCGGGAGTTTACTTGATCTTAGCATTTGACATTGTATTTGCTGGTGCATGGGCACCACTAACACTAGGTTTGTTTTGGAAAAAGGCAAACATGCCTGCTGCTGTTACATCACTCATAGTAGGGTCTGCATTAAGATTGATGTTTTTCATTCTTCCTATCCTCCCACCAGAGTTATATGGATTAGATACAATGATACCTCCACCAATATCATTTGCGCTCTTTATAATAGTGGCACTTGCTACACAGAAGAAATATCCAGGCAAACAAAGACACGGTGTCAATGATTATGTTCCACCAGAAGAAGATATGATCTTAGGTGAAGACTTGAAAAATTATACAGCTCCAACTGGAGAAAGCACAAGCAGCACACCTATGAAGTAAAACATAGCGTGTTCATCTCAAATTAAGAAATATCTAAAAATCTTATTACATCGTTCTTCTAAATCATTTTAATGGCTAGTAAGCATGATATGTTCGCCGCGATTTTATTGCTCTTAGGTGTAGGTCTAACTCAATTACAACCATCACAACCGCATTATATTGGCGCAGGAATAGGCACTATCGCTGTTGGTGCAGCGTGGCTTATCATTAGAATAATACGTGATTACAAAAAATAAAAGCAACAATTTTAAACACGAATACATTGTTTTTGATAAAACTAAAATAAATTGTAAAGTCTGGCCAATGACAGATTTTCAGCTGGTTCCGTAGTAGCCAATTTTCCATCAACCTTAACCTCATAAGTCTCAGGATCAATTTCGATTTTCGGCGTTAGATTATTGTATTTCATATCTTTTTTGCCTATTTTTCTGCAATTCTTTACTGGAAGTAACTTCTTTCGTAGTGCAAGCTTTTTTGCTATTCCATTTCTTATCGCAAGTTTTGACGTAAATGTCACTGATGTAAAATATTTTGCTGCACCAATTGCTCCAAACATAGGACGATAGTAAACAGGTTCTGATGTGGGAATAGACGCATTAGGATCGCCCATCAAAGAATATGCAATAAAACCGCCCTTTATGATGAGCTTTGGTTTTATTCCAAAAAACGGCGGGGTCCATATTACAACATCAGCTAGTTTACCAACTTCTAGTGAACCAACATAATCTGAAATTCCATGTGTTATTGCGGGATTAATGGTAAGTTTTGCAAGATATCTCTTGACACGCAAGTTATCATTATCATTTTTTTCTTCTTTTAGTCGGCCCGCCATCTTTTTCATTTTGTCCGCAGTCTGCCATGCTCTAGTAGCGACTTCACCTACTCTTCCCATTGCTTGACTATCAGAAGAATACATGCTTAACGCACCAATGTCATGTAGCACATCTTCGGCAGCAATTGTTTCACCCCTGATTCTTGACTCTGCAAATGCCACATCTTCCGGTACTGAAGGATTTAGATGATGAGCGACCATTAACATATCTAAATGTTCATCCAATGTATTGACAGTATATGGTCTTGTAGGATTTGTTGAAGATGGCAAAATATTTTTTTCACCAGCAATTTTCATAATGTCTGGTGCGTGTCCACCACCGGCGCCTTCTGTATGATATGTATGAATCGCTCTTCCTCCAATTGCCTCTATTGTGTCATCAACAAAACCACACTCATTCAAAGTATCACTATGAATGGCAACCTGTGTGTCGGTTTTATCAGCCACTCGTAGCGCAGCGTCTATTGTAGCAGGCGTCGTACCCCAATCTTCATGAAGTTTTAATCCGCATGCTCCAGCTGCTATTTGTTCCATCAACGCAGGTTCTAGTGAATCATTTCCCTTGCCTAGAAAACCAAAATTCAAAGGAAGTTCTTCTACAGATTCTATCATTCTATGCAGATTCCAAGGACCTGGCGTACATGATGTGGCCTTGGTACCTTCAGCAGGACCAGTACCTCCTCCTAACATTGTAGTTGTGCCACTACAGATTGCTTCAATAGCTTGTTGTGGAGAAATGAAATGTATGTGGGTGTCAATTGTACCTGGAGTGCAGATAGTATGCTCTCCTGCAATTACTTCAGTGTTTGATGATATTATCATGTTTACCCCATCCATAACGTTTGGGTTGCCTGATTTGCCTACTCCAGCAATCAAACCATTTTTGATACCAATGTCAGCTTTGATTATTCCAAGGATCGGATCCATTACGACAGCATTTGTAATTACCAGATCAAGTGCATTCTTACTAGTTACCCCACTAGCTTGACCCATTCCATCACGTGCACTTTTACCTCCACCAAACACAATCTCATCGCCATACTTTAGCAAGTCCTTTTCAATTTCAATAATAAGATCAGTATCTGCAAGTCTAATTTTATCCCCAACAGTAGGTCCATACAAATCTGCATATTGCTTTCTTGGAATTTTTAGAACCATCTATATCCTATTTTTGAATCCTTTTTCTTTGGCTTTTCTAAGAGCCGCTTTTTTCTTGAGATCTAATTTACCGTTTACAAGACCATTAAAACCATATACAATTCTCTTGCCACCATACTCAGTGAGCTCAACTTCTTTTGTATCTCCTGGTTCAAATCTAACCGATGTTCCTGCAGGAATGTTAAGATGACACCCATATGCTTTCTCTCGTGGAAATGCAAGAAATTTGTTCACCTCAAAAAAATGAGTATGAGAACCAACTTGAATTGGTCTATCCCCCGTGTTACTTACCTTGATTTTTAAGGTCTCTCGTCCAATGTTTGCTATTACTGGATCTTTGGATAGAAAATATTCTCCTGGGATCAAATCAGATCACACAATAGGATCATGTACAGTTACAAGTTTAGTTCCATCATTAAAAGTTGCTTCTACTTGTACAGTTTTTACAAGCTCAGGGACACCTGATAAAACATCATTTCTTGTTAAGACCTTTCTGCCAGATTGCATTAACTCAGAAACAGACTTGCCATCCCGTGCGCCTTCAACAATATGATCAGCGATTAGAGCTACAGATTCTGTATAGTTGAGCTTTAAACCCCTCGCCTTTCTTTTACGAGCAACTTCAGCAGTCATAAAAATATACAATTTGTCAATCTCTTTGGGTGTGAGCATCATAATAGTCACGTATTACTAATTCACGTATTTATAATTGACTTGTATTTAGGAAAAACATAATTTCATTGTTGCAAGTTGACTAGTGTGCTTACAGTAACTTCTATTGTTGGTAATATTTTCCATGACAAGTCACTAAGGAAGAAATCCAAACACTTTACTGGAAATTACGAAAAGCTGATAATTTCACGGCTGGAGACAGAACGAAGTAGGTTAAGGCGAAAAACTGACAAAGGAACAGACATAGGTCTGATACTCAAATCGGGAACAAAGTTACAGCATGGTGATATTTTATTATCTACAAAAGAGAAATTTATCATTGTTGAACAGTTGCCTGAGAAAATCATATCAATCAGAATAAAGAAAAAAGAGTCAAAAAATCTGCTCAAGCTATGTACAATGATAGGTCACATTATAGGAAATAGGCATAGACCAATTGCAATTGATGAGAAAGGCACGATTTCTTTTCCAATACAGGCAGATTCTGAGGTTGATGTGTTTAGGAGGTTATTGCATAACACGGTGGATCATATGGAACTAATAGTAGAGGAACGAATTTTTCAGCCAGAACAAGGAATGGATGTACATGAACACTAATCACGAATTTCACCTAATGCAACTCGCAGATTCTTTTTTCCCCTCAGGCATGTTTAGTATGTCTGGCGGATTGGAATCTTTTGTTAAACATGGTAAGATCAAAACTGATAGAGATGTTTTGAAATTTATACGCCACCAAATACACTTTCAATTAGCACCATGCGATTGTATTGTTCTATCAGAAACTATGGTTGCAGCACAAAACAAAGATATTTTAAAAATAATTAACATTGATAACAGATTCTTCTCAATGAAATTAGTAAAAGAGATCAGAAATGCTTCGGTTAGATCGGGACAGCAAATGTTAAATTGTGCAATGTACATGCTTTCTCCTAATAACAAAAACAAATTTGTTCTAAAGTTTCAGAATAAGATAGAATCAAAACAGGCAGTTGGCACATATCCAGTTTGTCTAGGAATAGCTGCGCATTGTCTGCAAATATCAAGACAAAGTGCTGTCAGAATGATGCTCTATTCTTACAGTATCAGTGTAATAGGAGCCGCACTTAGGTTAGGGATCATTCAACATTTGAATAGTCAATGGATTCTTATGCAGTTAGCAGAAGATATTAACACATTATCCAAAACTATACCGCGAAAGACTATTAGTGACATTTGGCAGCTAACTCCATTTACAGACATTTTACAAATGGCTCATGAACATGATGATTCTAGAATGTTTATTACATAATTTTAAGTAGTTATTTTGATGTCTAATCATAACAGATCCATCCCTAAGCTAGGAATAGGAGGACCTGTTGGATCTGGAAAGACACGTCTTATTGAGATGCTTGTACCAATTTTAAGTAAAAAGGGTTACAGATGCTGTATAATTTCTAATGATGTTATATCTAAAGAAGATGCAGAGCGTATGAAGCGAACACTAGCAACTGAGTCAAAAGTAATGCCAGAAGACATGATTATAGGAATTGCAACGGGTGGGTGTCCACATACGGCTATTCGTGAAGACCCCTCTATTAATCTGGCAGTTGTAGATGAGATCGAACAAAAAGATCCTTCTCTGGACTTAATAATAATAGAAAGTGGTGGAGACAATATCATGACTACATTTAGTCCTGCACTTGCAGACTACGTCATTTACATTATAGATGTTGCAGGAGGAGACAAGTATCCACGAAAGGGCGGTCTTGGAATTGAAAGTTGCGATCTTCTTGTAATTAACAAAATTGACCTTGCACCACATGTAGGAGCTGATCTTTCTATAATGGAACATGATGCAAAATTG
Organism: uncultured Nitrosopumilaceae archaeon; assembly: GCA_964480245.1. Lineage (GTDB taxonomy): Archaea > Thermoproteota > Nitrososphaeria > Nitrososphaerales > Nitrosopumilaceae > JBBDNF01. The sequence goes on from CAYZOW010000040.1 coordinate 6,815, forward strand.
ATTAGATCAAAAAAGCCATTTGAATTTGTTAATTGCAATACTGGTGTGGGTGTACATCGTATAGCAGAACACATAATCAACGATCTATTGTTTGACAGAAAACCTGTAGAAAAACTGAGTCATCGCTAAAATGAATCACCAACTTCCTCGTGTATTTCAAGCGTACAGTGGAACAAAGTCAACCTCAGTCGGCAAAAATGGAATTATACGAATAGAACTAGCGGCAGATAGCAGTTCTAAAACTTTCATTAAAGATTTGCAAACAAAAGCACCACTGTTAGTTCAAAAAGCATTGTATCCAAATGCCGAATTACCGAATACTGCTCATATCTATCTGATGTCATCAGCAGGTGGTATACTACAAGGTGATAAATTGAAAATTGACATTATAGCAGGGAAAAATACTTTGTCACATATTACCACTCAGGCCGCTACAAAAATATACAAAGTAGAAAAGGGCTATGCATCACAATACATCAACCTTTACGCTCAAAATGGAGCCTATTTGGAATTTATTCCTCATCAAATTATACCTTACAAATCATCTAAATTTTATCAGGAAGTTAACCTAATCGTTGAAACAACTGCGACCGTTATATATTCTGAAATTATATCTGCCGGTCGACTGGCATCTGGAGAAAAATTTGATTTTGATATTTGTTTTCTTCGCCTGACTGCATATGACGTAAACGGTAAGATACTTTTTTCTGATGTAATGAACATGCAACCAACAAAGAATAAAAATGAATTTGCATATTTATTTGGTGATAAGACCATTTGTTCTACCGTGTATATAGTTACCAAATCAGTTGAAAATGAAAAAATTGATCATGAAATTAGTTCATCTATAAAAAATAGATCGATGCTTGCAAGTTGTTCTGCTTTGCCAAATGATTCTGGCATAGTTGTAAGGATACTTTCAGATTCAATTGACGAAATTAACGATCTAATTAGCACTATAACAACTATCATCAGGAACAATTCTACTTGTTTACAAGCTATACACTGATGTTTCCTTAATCATTTTATTTCTAAATGACACATTTTTATAATTACTAAATGCATCATGATAGATTATGAATCCAGTAGAACACTTATTCGGTGAAGATGTACGAAGCAGTGAAGGAGAACAGACTCGTAAATACAATTTACTTGCAGCGCGATTAATTGCGGATCTTATCAAAAGCTCGTTAGGGCCACGTGGTCTAGAAAAGATGTACATTGATCTTTTAGGCGAAGTTACATTAACAAAAGACGGTGCTACGATATTACGCAAAATTGACGTCGAACACCCTGCTGCCAAGATTCTGATAGAAGCATCTAACGCTGTAGATAATGAGGTAGGCGACGGTACAATCTCTGTAGTAGTTTTAGCGGGTTCACTGCTTGAGAAGGCTTCAGAATTACTAGATATGGGAATCTCGCCGGCTATAATTGAAGAAGGCTATCTTAAGGGATTAGAAATTTCTCTTAAAACTTTGAAAATCATTTCTAAATCATCAAAGAATACTGACAGAGAAATTATGGAAAACCTCGCTAGAACATGTTTGAGATCCAAAGCAATTTCTTTTTTTACCAATGACGAAAATATGGTTGCAAAACTTGTAGTCGATGCATTTTACACCATAGCAGATTTTACAAATAATTATGTTGAAATTGATGACATAAAAATTGAAGAAAAACCTGGCAACACATCAGATATCCAGCTTATTAGAGGTGTAGTGATTGATAAGACAATTGATAACTCTGGAATGCCTCGGATTATTCATAACGCAAAAATCCTTCTTATCAATGAAGAACTGGATGATAAACGAACTAAGACGGATGCAGAAATTTGTATAACATCACCAGGCCAGATTCAATTATACTTTGATAAAGAATCAAGCATAATCAAATCAAAAGTCCAAAACATAATTAATTCCGAAGCTAATGTAGTAATTTCACAAAAAGGGATTAGCCTTCTTGCACAACATTATCTGGCTAGGGCAGGCATTATTTCGGTTCGTAGAGTAAAGGAAAACGATTTGTTCTGGCTTGAAAAGGCAACCGGTGCTAGTATTACTAACGATCTTAACAATATTTCTGATAAGCACCTTGGCTATGCTGACAAGGTGTATGAAAAATTTATCGGAGATGATAAAATGGTATTTGTTGAGGGTTGCAAAAACCCTAAATCCGTAACACTTCTACTTAGAGCAAATTCAAAAAGGCTGCTTGATGAATATCATCGATCAGTATTAGATGCCATATCCGTTCTCAAGGATTTTTTCATAAAGCCTTCGATTGTGGCTGGAGGTGGCTCTACAGAAGCAATCATTGCAAGCAGAATTAGAAAAATAGCAAATTCAGTTAGCGGAAGAGAACAATTTGCAGTTCAGAAATTTGCAGATGCGCTTGAAGAGATTCCTTTAACAATTGCAAGAAATGCAGGTATGAACGCTGTTGATACAATTACACAGTTACGATCAAAATGCTCTACATCTACAAATGATAACAAACTTCATTGGTATGGGATTGATGCAATAGAAAGAAAGATCAAAGAAATGTTTTCTCAAAATGTTATTGAACCTACTTTAGTAAAAGAACAGATCAT
>CAYZOW010000041.1:0-9294 GCA_964480245.1 uncultured Nitrosopumilaceae archaeon
TCCCACTAGACCCGCTGTAAATTAAAAATAATCTAATGTGTACACTGACAATCTACAAGTTTGGTGTCAAAGGCGCAATCATGTGGGCCATCTGACATGGCATCTACGGGGATTTTTTTCATGCAATCATCATGCCGTCCTTTTTTGCAGAACCAACAAATTTGTGAGTCGCCATTTTCAATTTTAAATTCCATAAAACATTCTTCATATTTTTTAAAACAAGGTTACATCGCCAGGAGCAGGAGAGTAATGCTTTTTTTGATGATATTCGATAAAGTCTTTGTGTGCTGTTTCCTGGTGCTTTCTTAATTCTTCTATATTTTCAAATATTTCTTGGCAGATGTAGCACTTGGGTTTGTGCTGATCGGTAATGGATAGTACCATCGCATCATAGTGTCGTCTTGATGTAATTGAATCTTTCAGGTCGTTATTTTTTAGATGGGTGCAAGCCACTTTAAGAATCGTCTGTCTCTAGCAGATACAACATTCATGAAGACCTTATGAAGCTTGAGAGTTACTTTGCCTGGCTTGCCATTTCCTATAGGTTTGTTATTAATCTCTGTGACTGGTTTTATCTCAGATGCGGTTCCAGTCAGAAATACTTCATCTGCAGAAAACAAATCCTTTACGTCAACGTTCTTTTCTGTAACAGATAATTTTTCAGCCTTTGCCATTTTTATGACACTGTCTCTGGTTATGCCAGGTAATATACCCGCACTTAGAGGAGGAGTAAACATTTTGCCATCATTTACTAGAAATATGTTCTCTGCACTTCCCTCGGCTACTTTACCATGATAATTGAGCATTATGGATTCATCGTAACCTTCGTTTAGTGCTTCAACTCTAGCAAGTGCGGCATTTGCATAGTTTGAAGCTGCCTTTGCTTGCATAGGCTGTGATCTAGAATCAATTCTTAACCACCTTGAAACTTTGCAGCGGGTTCCACGAATTTTACCCGCTTTTGTATATTCTTGTAATGCTTCTACACATGCTATGGCAACATCGATTTTGTTCGAAGTTGGTGTTAATCCAAGCATACCATAACTATAGTATGCTATCGGTCTGATGTAACATTCCTTCATAGTACTGTTCCTTACTGTTTTTATTATTGCGTCAGAAATTTCTTTTTTTGAATAAGGCATCTTCATAGAATACATCTTAGCTGAGCTGAATAATCTATCTAGATGCTCTGGTAAACGAAATATCATAGAACCTTTTGGAGTATTGTAGCATCTAATTCCTTCAAAGACTGCTGTGGAATAATGTAATGCATGGGTAAGCACATGCACTTTTGCATCCTTGAATGGTACAAGTTTTCCATTCATCCATATCTTGCCAACTTCTTTCATAAGAAAAGACAGTAAGGGTGGTAATTTAAAATTAGGCTGAGAATGGCCATATTATATGGAACAAGTATTACCATTTGTAGCAGTAGCACTTTTGGTCTTGGGTTTGATAGGACAAGGTTTTGAGATGAGAAAAATTCGCTTATCTATTACAAAAGATGAGGACCCCTCATCAAAAAACATCTTTTTGCACAAAAGAAACTGGAAGTGGTATTGCCTGATAGCTGCCGGTTTTATCATTTGGGCAGTGTCCAGCTATCTTTCTAGGGGATCTATATAGATCAGGTCTAAATATTCCCTCTACGTATTACACAGTAGCGCGTGTTTTGGGTAACGCCGGGCTGATTCTAGATAATAGGCCCAAGAACAAACCCACTTTGACTTCTACAGGTAAAAAGACTTGTAGGGCCAATTGCTTTTGATGATTTTAATTTTAATCTACACAAACTTGATTTTTGATCTTTCTGCATGTACCGCACGAATTGCTTTTTCTATACTGTCTCCCGCATCTTCTATAACTAATATAATTCGTGAAGTTTCTTCTTGCGCATCCATGTTTAATATGTTAAGACCTGCCTCACCTATCTTAGAGCTAGCTTTAGATGCAATATGCTGGACACGCCACATCTCATCACCTATCAAAGTTATAACTCCTCTATTGTAGGTTATAGTAGCCAGCGAATCAAACGCAAGCATGTACCTTTCATTTCGTTTAACATAGTCTGCGTCAAGGAATAATATTCTGGTAAACTCTATGTCATCTTTTGTAAATGGCGATAAAACTACAAACTCGTTATATCTCTTATCCTTTTCAAGCGAATCAAACAATCGTTGTGCTGCAGTACGTTCTATTCGTAAGATAGCACAATTTTTCTTTCCGGTGACTATCTTGAGCGGATGACCATTTTTGTTCGGGGGTTTTCTTTCTATGATGGTAGTCCTTTTTGGATTATTCATGTCTGTTATTATTATTTGCATATCTATGCCGTTTTCTACAATCTCTTTGATTGCTATTGGATCAAGTATCTTCATGCCAAACATACCTGCAATTCTTGCTTCGTTGTAAGAAAGCTGGTTTATGTCTTCCAGCTCATCTTTTACTATTCTAGGATCTGCGGAACGTACTGCGCTATCTTTTTCAAAATCTATTGTAGTATTATATTTTTTACTGAATAATATCCCAAGATCTGCAGCAGTTCTATCAGAACCCCCGCGTTCATATGTTGTTTCTAATCCATCTTCTGTTTTACCAATGAATCCGCCTATTGATAACACATCATTTTTTTCCAGCAATACTTCTGTCGCTTCTATACTTTGGGCAGACTGACTGGCAAGAAAGTTTGCAGATTCTATGTTGTTGTCTGTTATTATAGGCCATATTTCAAAACCTATCACACTTGATTTCATGCCAGCACTTTTTAGAACATAATCCATGATGTATGACATCAGGATCTCTCCCGAATAGGCAAGCGTTCGTGATCTTGTTACATCAACAAATTCTTTTTTTTCTGTAGCTTGTTTTATAGCTTGAAATGATTTTTCCAAAAAAGAATCAGTAATTTTTTTACATTCTTCATGGTATTTTTTATCGACAAACTCTAGTATTTTCTGATACGGTTTTTTTAGCTCTTCAACGTTTACAGAATGTCCTGTCTGTGCTTTTTGACCAAGTGCAAGAGCAATGTCTGTAAGCGATCTTTGCTTTCCATCAGACAAAGTTAAAGGTGCTGAAAAGACAGCAATCACTTTTGCATCTTTTTTTAATTCATTTATTCTTTTGATTATGACTGGGATTAGCTTACCATCTATTCCTATGGCACTTCCTCCAAACTTGGCAATGACAAGATTTTTCAAAACTTTATTACAACTCTTAAAATCCTTGTATAAAGCATTGGGTAAAAATCATGATAGGCAAGAATACCATTTCTCATGAATTATCAAATATCGCGAGAATGAAACTGCTGGTGCCTAAAAAATCACTTGAGAGGTGTTTCGAATCATTTCTACGTATTCTTTAATATCTTGAATTGAGATTAGTACACATGAATGCAATGTGGTGTCTTTTTTTGAGGTATAGATAGTTGAAAGATCTAGAACAAGGTGAATTATTCAAGGACAAGAATACAAACCACATTTTACAATATATCCCAGATGTAGGACTAGTACACAACGAAAAACTATGTAAGGAAATAACCGGATGCATTAACTTTCAACAAAATAACTGAAATCATAGTAGCGTATTTATCAAATTAGCAGCCTTTTGTGCACCATCAGACATTACAGGATTTCTTTTCTCATTAAGCTTGTTAGGTATTAGAGTTTCTAAGCAAAAAAGATCCTCAAAAGAGAAACCTAATTCCTTTGCATTTTCTTCCTGTTCAAAATGATCCTTTATTGGTATGAAAATACCAGGAGTTCCATAAGATTTGGATTCACTAATGGTGGATTTCCCAGCAAGAGAAATTATCAGATCTGCAGCATAAATGATTTCATGCAAATTATTCACAAAACCAAAATTTCTTATTTTGTCATCTGGGATTTTCAAAGATGGACCAGAAACAATTACAAGTTCCGTATCTAACTTGAGCTTGTTGAAGACCTCAATCACAGCTTCTATCAAAAATTGACCTGCACTAGTACCACCAATACTTACTACAATAGTTTTTTTATTGAAGGAAAATTTTCTTCTTAATTCTTCTCTTGAATGATTAGTCTTTCTAACTATTGGACCAACCCTTCGTATATTAGCCTCGTCAGAACCGCTTTCTGGAAGAATTACAACATCACATTTTTTCACTATATCCCTCATGGATCGATTCATCTTTTTCTCTATTAGTGAACCAAGTCCTTTAGCAAATTTTGTTTCTAATATGTCAGTAATCAATACAGTTTTCAGTTTTTTTTCTTGGGCAATGCTTAAAGATGCAAAATCCTCGTCACTTACAACTAGTTTTGGTTGTTGATTTTCTATTGTATTTGCTGAGATTACTTTACATTCTTTGTAATAAGAGTAATATTTCATAAGCCATTTTAGCGGATTCTTAAGCATGCCATTTTGAACATTAAAAAGTGGTGGTCTATAGTCATTTTCCACCTCAAAACCATATTCTGAAAATAATTTTGATGCTCCCTCTCCACTAACAAACTTTATTGATATGTTATCAAGATGTTGAGCTATAGCTATATCTCTAGTTGCGTGTCCAAGGCCTATGGGACTTGAAAAGAAAGTTACATCAACCATGCATCAAATTTAGCTCATGGCAATTTCTACGTTTTTCTTTTTTTTTATGAAATTCTCAAAGTTTAAATGCATTTTAAATAGGAGCTTTGCTTGGGTCCATAGTCCAGCTGGTTATGACGTCGCCCTTACACGGCGAAGATCCAGGGTTCGAATCCCTGTGGACCCAGTTAAAATCTTCTAACTTCTTTTGGCCTACAAAATTCTGGATTTGTCTTTAGGGCAGAAATCTCATGTAGTAGCCTTTCTTTTTCTGCCGGAAGTGTTCCGCCTATCACGTAAGCGTTTGATGCGTGATTTGATCTAAAAACAATTGGTTTTTTGGAATCTATTTTACTTACAAGAATTTCTAGCTCATCTAAGGCATCAACATCATCTACTGGAATAAACGGTTCTTTGAATTTTGTCATAAACTCCTCCCTTATTCCATCTTCAAGATATAATGTAAGAGCACCAAGGTAATCTGGACAGACAGCACTAACTACCCTAGCTGTATCAACAGCGTGTTCTTTTGTATAGGTTTTTCCTCCAAGACCCAGTATTATCATACATGAAAGAGTGTATCCTGCATCCCTTGCCTTTTGGCAGGCTTTGACTATTGTCTGAGCAGTGGCTCCTTTTGTAACCTTTTTCAATATTATATCGGAACCGCTTTCTATCCCAACATAGAACATCTTAAGACCTGCATCATAGAGCTTTTTCAAATCTTCAGGAGTTTTTTCAAGTAAATTCTTTGGCATGGCATAACAGGACACACGTTCTAGTTTAGGAAATTTCTGATAGATATAATCGAGGATCTCAAGCATCCTTTCTGTCGAAAGATTTAGTGCATCACCATCTGCCAAAAAAATTCTTTTTGAATCAGGAATATGTTTTGCAGCTAGATCAATTTCCATCTTTATCTCGTCCCACGGTCTTTCCGTATACTCTTTTGTTCTGTACATGTTGCAAAAAGAGCAGACGTTAAAAGAGCATCCAAGAGTCACTTGAAATATGAGTGAGTTTGCCTCTGAGGGTGGTCTATACAACGGATAATCATACGCAAGCATGAAATTCAGTTAGAACTGGCCAATTTATCAGTTCTTCTGGTTTTTTGAATGAATCTGTCAATAGAATCGCTTTAAGGAGGGATTGAAAATCATATCTAGTTGAAAGCTGAATCTCCAAAGAATCTAGTTCCACAGTTTTTTGACAAAACTGCATATACTTATGACAAAGTAGTAAACCTGACAACCTTTGGAAAAGACAAATATTGGAAAAAAGAAATTCTAAAAAAAATCCCAAATTGCAATTCAATACTTGATCTTGCCTGCGGAACAGGAATACTGACATTTCAAATCGCTGAAAATTTTCCTGATTCAAAAATAGTGGCTGTAGACATGACAGAAAGTTATTTGAATGTGGCAAGAATGAAGCTAAAACCTTATCACAAGATCACTTTTTTGAATCAAGATGCAGAAAAACTAAATCTTGATAGTAAGTTTGACTGTATAACATCTTCATACATTCCAAAATATTGTAATCCAGATGTTCTCATCAGCTCATGCCTAAACCATCTTAATAGAGGTGGTAAAATAATCCTGCACGATTTTACTTATCCCAAAAATCATCTTGTTAGAGGATCATGGAATTTCTATTTTATAGTGTTGAAACTGATAGGATATCTAGTACCAAGCTGGAAAGATGTATTTACAAATCTTCCAAAATTGATTAGATCAACACACTGGTTAGCTAACTATGAAAATATAATGAAAAAACACGGACTGCAAACAACTATCAAGCCTTTAACTTTGAGTACATCAGCTATCCTGACAGGCACTCAGCAAGTCTAATCTTATCTCTTCAGAGATTTGAAACCAAACAGAATCATTGTGTAGTATCTCATAACTCCGCGTTATCTTTTTTCCATTAGGATCAAAATTAATCAAAACTGCATTGCGTCGTGCTGAAATATTGTTTTTTCTAAGTATATTGCCTATGCCCTCTTTTTTTTGTAGTAAATCTGACATTACAGATTCTGGAAGAATTTTCGAATCAAACCTTACCATCGCACTAACAATTGGAAACTGAGCAGCTGATATTACCACCTTTCTTACATATTTTGTTCCAGATGTTGAATTCTGTTCAATTACATCTATGTGCACAGGTTTTTTTAGAATCTCGGCAAGCGTCTGTTCTACATATCCTATGGGTGCATCAAGGAGAGTCTTTGCTAAAAAATCTAGTGTTGATGCCATGAGTATAATAAAACGATTATTTCAATTAAATGTGTCTTAAGAAAAAGTAAGATATTGTTCCAGCAATTACCCCTATGCTGACAAGTTTTAGAATGATTTCTTTCTTGTATATTTCTGAATAAGCTGCAGACTGACTCTTTAATTCCTTGTATCTTCGTGATGTCTTTATGAGTATGTAGCTCAGAAAACCAGCTATGCCAGACATGGCAAGTGCTTCTAGTGAAATGGTATTTGTCTGAATTGCAGATCCTGCTAGGACAGGTAGTATTCCCCATGAGATAACAAATATTGTATTATTGTGGAACCTTCCTTTGAATAGTTCTAGGTTATATGCAAAAAGAAAGAACGATTCTGCAATTCCTATTGGAAACAAAAGCGGTGAGTCAAAAAATGCATAGTATAGACCAATGGTAAAGGCTCCAGCTAACGAAAGCAACGAAATTGCCCAGACATTCTTTTTTGATAAATTTTTCCAAGGTTTGGTTTTACTACCAAGTGAGTCAAGACAGTGAGCAGATACTCCCAGTGCAAGAAAATACAAAACACAAATGGCTACAAGTCTTTCTAAGGAAAAACTGCTTACAAAGGAGCCCCACGCTGCAAAGGAAATAACCATTCCGGTGTATGGTAAAAACAAGATCCCAACTCCAAGTCTGAAGTTTTTAGAGCCAAACTTTGGAACAAACCATTCAGACATCCTGTCTTTTTGCACTAGATACCTAACGCGATTCTTCCTTATATTATGCAAGATAAAAACAGAAAGATTTTAGGCACGATATTTGGCAATTTAAAAAGTTCAGATGCCAAACAGATTTTTTACAATAGCTATTTGGTACATTATATTGATTCCAATCAATAAACTTGCACTACCGGCAACGTATCGTAATATTCTGTTTACTTTAGTAATATTAGCTGTAAATGCAAACGGTAAACCGATCAGTCCACTGATAATAGCCATGCCAAACATAGAACCAATACCAAAAATCAAAATGAAAGATAGAATCAATTCAAGACTGCCAAGACTACTTGCTATTAAAACTACAAGACTACCGCTGCCCGCAAGTCCATGCACGCATCCTATCACATACGATTTGTGACCATGTTTATGTTCCTCTTCATGCTTGTGAGGATGAGTATGAATTGTACCATCCTCATGTATGTGAGGATGAATGTGTCTAAACTTGAAGATACTTTTATTCAAGTATGTCATTGAACCAAGAATAACTAGCATAATGCCTACAACAAACTCAAAGCCCATGAAAATATTATTTTGTATGTGTATTGATAATGCAAAAACAAGCAGACCGACAAAAAAAAGTGTTGTTGTATGGCCAGCCCCCCAAAAAACCCCAAGTAAAGATGATTTGAATACGTTTTTTCTTAAGCGTTGTACTAACGACGCGGAATCTGATTTTTTCTTTGAAACTTGTGTAGTAACTGCTGCTACATGATCTGCTTCAAAAGCATGTTCTAATCCTATTGCAAGTCCAGCTACCATTATAAGAATAGGAGTCATTGTCTGAAATTGTGCAATTAATTCTTCAACCAATCCAATCTCTTCCTAGTGCTGCTCTGTTGTTAAGATATAATCGCCTATTGGAATAGGTTCATCAAATATTATGACTTTTTTTGGGAGATCATCAATTGTTGCCTCAAAAGTAATCTTTCTGAGAGTTTCTGGCACTCCAATCATAACGTTATGTGTTGATAAAATCTTTGATGCGTTCTTTTCAATTGCATCCTTGGATTTCCCAGAACGTAATTCATTAACAATATAGGCACAGTAAACTAGGAGTACTTCGTTGGTGTTAATTTTCAAATTTCTTGCAAGTTTTTCTTTAACAATATCTACTGAGTTAAAGAAAATTTGTTCGTCAGTTTTATCACCATGTTCAAAAATCCTAGTAAAAGAGGGAACGTCAGGTTCACCTTTTACCTCAATCTTTAGATGAATCATGATCTCTTTGGAACTTTTGCCTTAGGACCATTTCCAAAGTCGTAAGTGTGTCCTTTTCCACGATATAATTTTGGCCTTACAGGACTGCCTTCTGTTTTACCTTTCTTTGTAAGTGACAATCCTGCTAAAAGTTCTACAATTAGCCTGTTTGCCAAACCTGATGTAATTCCACCATTGTATGAGTTTCCATCACTAACGTCATAGTTTGGTGCAACTTCTACAAGGTCAAATGCAAACTTGTCTGGATCAAAAGAAGTTGATAAAAGTCTCATCAGTCTCATCCCCTCTCTAGATGTCAGTCCATTTGGTTCTGGCTCACCAGTTCCTGGGGCATATGCAGGATCGAAAGTATCAATATCCCAGCTGATGTAAACTGCATCCACATTATCATTTGCTCTGTCTGCAGCTTCCTTTGCAATATGATCAATTCCTAATTCTTCTACATCAAGCATAGTAAACCACTGAAAGTCCTGATCTGCCATCCACTTGTACAAGTCTGGTCCTGGCCAGTATCCA
>CAYZOW010000042.1:0-8961 GCA_964480245.1 uncultured Nitrosopumilaceae archaeon
ACCTTCATGTATAGATCTACAGTTCCTGTTCCGATAGGTATGTTTCCACCGACGATGACATTTTCTGTTACACCTTTTAATCGTTCAACTTCCCCTGTTAATGCAGCTTCTGCAATTGTAGGAACAGTAATTTCAAACGCTGCTCTTGCAAGTACGCTAGTCTTTGTACCAGCAATTCCATGTCTGCCAATTTGTTGCATGTATCCTCTTGAACACATCAAATCAGCAACAAGCATGATATACCTAATATCAACTTCAAGACCTTGATCTTCAAGTGTAGAGCTAAGTTCATTTATCAACGCGTTTCTTGCAGCCTCGATTCCAAGTGTATTTCCAATCTCAAAGACGTTGTTTGTGCGTATGTTTTTCTTGTCAATTCCCTCAATTTCCAAAACTTTTGCAATATTAGAACCTGATGTCTGTATAACCCACTCGTCACCTTGTTGTACAATGGTAACCCTTTCCACATCAGCTACACCTTTTACTTTTGTTCCAATAACTTTGTTTCTAAGAGCAAGTATTGTTTGCGCATCAGACTCTTCAGCAAGAGTAAGAGTAATAGAGTTCCCGCCTGTTTCAATTTCAAATTTCTTTTTTGAGGATTGTAACGCTTCTTCAACATCAGATATTGCACATGCTCGTTCCTTTAGCTTGTCAGGATTCAGATTCAGCTTTATCTTTGTAGAATAATCAGTCTCTGTACTAGATGTAAGTGCACTAATTTTTGTATGCAAAATTTCGCGGGCAACTTTAATTGCCTTTTCTTTTGACTTTTTGTAGCTTTCCTCTAGATAAATGTCCATTGTTGGTGTTACTGGTTTTTTGCGTGCATCAACAAGCTCAATTAATCTTGGAAGACCAAGAGTTACGTTTCTTTCTCTTATTCCTGCAAAGTGGAACGTCCTCAGAGTCATCTGAGTTCCAGGCTCGCCTATGGATTGTGCAGTTACTATTCCGACTGCCTGGCCTGGTTCAACTTTAGCCTTTTCATACAACTCTAAGGCTTTCTTGCAAACTTTCTCTACTCCTTCTTTACTTAGTTTTGATTCAAGCAATGCTTCTTGAACTGTCTTTACCAATCTTGGATTGAATGTCTTGGTGTATTTTTTTGCAAGTTCAATAATCTCGTCCTTTGTTGCCTTTTTACCTGAATCAATAATGGTTTCAGATTCGATCAATCTCTCGATTCTAAAGGCTTCGCCGTGATCGCTTTTTGCGACATCGACGCCATCTTCTCCATACAAGAATTGTATTATATGGCCATGCGGATCTCTGACGGTTCCATCATATTCCAGTTTGAGATGCTCAAGTGCATTGATCAATCTTCGTTGCATGTAACCACTTTGTTGTGTTCTAACTGCAGTATCTACAAGTCCTTCACGACCTCCCATGGCGTGGAAAAAGAATTCAAGGGTGGAAAGGCCATCTCGATAGTTTGATTTCACAAAACCTCTTGCGTCGGGATTTGTATCATTTTCTTTGAAGTGTGGCAAAGATCTATTATTGTATCCTTTTTGTATCCTTCTTCCTCGGATTGATTGCTGACCCAAGGCTCCTGCCATCTGTCCTATGTTTAATGAGGATCCTCGTGCACCGGTTGTTGCCATTATTCTTCCTGAATTAGTTTCATCAAAGGACTTGTCTGCCATGCTGCCTGCTCTATCCCTTGCTTTTGAGAGCTCATTTACAATGTGTGCTTCTAAGGCCTCTTCTGCAGAAAGTCCTCTGCTTAGCTGTAATGTACCTTTCTTTGCCTGAGATATTAGATCATAAACCTTGTCATATGTTTCTTGTATTCCATTAAGTATGTTTTCTCTTGTTTTTTGTGATAATTCAAGATCAGAGTATCCATAGCTGAATCCGTAATGTGTGATAAACTGTTTTAGCATTATCAAAATCGAGTTTAGAAATTTAGTTGCTACGTCATTTCCATAATCCTTTGTTATTCGGTGCAACACACTGTCTGGCTCTTCTGCTCCTATTGATGACTTGTCTATTACACCGCTAATTAGCTGACCGTTTTTAATCACAACATCTTTTGTTGGGCCCTTTGTTCCTTTGGACCACTTTGATGTTATGACATAGTTGAAATCTTTTGGTAAGAACAATGAGAAGAGTTGCTTTCCAGTATACAGCCAACCGCTTTTATTTTTAATTGCAGGTTCTGGGAAGGCTCCCTCATATCCACCAATCATTGCAAGGTTTGCAAATTCTTGTTTGGTAAGTGCTGTTCCATCTTTTGTCAATAGATATGCTCCAGTGATAAAATCACGTAGCGCTCCTATAATTGGACCACCATATCTAGGAGAAATTAATTGATCTTGGACCCGCATCAAAAGAATTGCTTCTGCTCCAGCTTCCTCGCTTTGTGGTACATGCAGGTTCATTTCATCACCATCAAAGTCAGCGTTGTATGGTGGGCACACTGATGGGTGTAATCTGAAAGTCTTGTTTGGCAAGACCTTGACATAGTGACCCATGATTGACATTTGGTGCAACGAAGGTTGTCTGTTGAACATTACAATATCACCATCTGAAAGATGTCTTTCTATTAGATAGCCAATTTCGATGTTGTTTGCTATTGTTTCTCTGTCTTCTACAAAGTCAAGTCGAATCTTTACCCCATCAGGTCTTACAATATAATTTGCGCCTGGAAACTTGCTTGGACCGTTGATTACAAGCTTCTTTAGTCTTTCAATGTTCCACTCTGTCACAACCTCAGGAATTGTAAGTTTTGTTGCAATAAATTCTGGAACTCCAACCTCTGATATGTCAAGGTTTGGATCTGGAGAAATTACAGTTCTGCTGGAAAAGTCTACTCTTTTTCCAGAAAGCGAACCACGGAATCTTCCTTCTTTTCCTTTCAGTCTTTGTGTTAGAGTTTTTAGAGGCCTACCTGATCTGTGGTGAGCTTGTGGAATTCCAGAAACTTCGTTATCAAAGTATGTTGTTGCGTGGTATTGTAGTAAATCTACAAGGTCTTGTACAATAAGTGGGGGGGTTCCAGCTTCTTTGCTTTCTTTCAGTCTCTGGTTTACTCTGATTATGTCTACAAGTTTATGAGTTAGGTCGTCTTCTGATCTTATGCCCGTTTCCAAAATTATGGATGGTCTTACTGTGACTGGTGGAACAGGCAGAACTTGTAATACAAACCATTCTGGTCTTGCAGTAGCAGGATCGTATCCTAAAAGTTTCAAGTCGTCATCAATCATGTGAGAAAATCTTTCTCTTATTGTAATTGGTAGTAATCTATTTTCTCCAAGCTCTGTTTTTTCAATAAAGATAGTTGGCTTTGTAAATATCAGATCATATTGAGATTTACCGCAATGGGGACAGGTTTTTTCTTTTTTTGCCTTTTCTATGATTTCGTCAGGAATGTGTTTTCTTGATATTACGGTGTATGCAGCCTCTTTGCTTAACACTTTGTGATATTCATCAAGTTCTTCTTGCAAAATTTTTAGTCTGGAACACGACCTGCACGTTGTCAAGAGAAGCTTGTAGATATTGTCGATAAATGCAATATGCAAAACCGGCTCGGCAAGCTCGATGTGTCCAAAGTGTCCCGGACATCTTGCAGCCGTGTTACCACATGTTATGCATTTTTGTCCAGGTTCTAGAGTGCCAAGTCTTCCATCCATCAATCCTCCTTGTACAGACATACCATCTTCATCGTAGGTTTCTGGTGCTGTAATCTCAGCAACGGAATATTTTCTGATTTCAGTTGGAGACCAAACTGAAAATCTAATTCCATCAATTACCTTTATTGTTTCAAGTGACATTATACTCTCTCCTTAATCAAAAGTCGCGGAGCAACATCCAAGCTCATCATTTCCTGCAACAGAAGCTTGAAAGCATAAGCCACGGAAATGGATGTTACTTTTGCTTTGTCGCCGCACACTCTACAAACAAATTTTCTTTGTTTTATATCATAGTACGAAACAAGTCCACATCTTTCACAAATGTAAATGTCAGCCTTGTCCGATTCATCAAGTAGCCTATCCTTTAACATCATTGAAGCTCCATATGCAATTAGACAGTCCCTTTCCATCTCTCCAAATCTCAGACCGCCTCCACGTGCACGTCCTTCTGTTGGCTGTTTTGTCAACATTTGTACCTGTCCTCTGGCTCTAGCATGAATTTTATCAGCCACCATGTGGTGAAGTTTTTGATAATATACAACTCCAATGAAAACTTCTGCTGGGAAGGCTTTTCCTGTTCTTCCGTCATACATCATTTCCTTTCCTGAATACTTGAAGCCTGCAGACTCGAGCACTCCTTTTACGTCTTCTAATTTTTCTCCTACAAATGCAGAACCGTCGATCTTTGTTCCACGCAATGCTGCAGCTTTACCCGTTACGGATTCAAGAAACATTCCAACCGTCATTCTGGATGGAAATGCGTGGGGGTTAATCAAAACATCTGGAACAATGCCGTCAGAGGTATATGGCAAATCCTCGTGGTTTACAAGTAAACCAACGACACCTTTTTGACCATGCCTTGAAGCAAATTTGTCACCTATCTCAGGAATTCTTACGTCTCTTACTCTTATTTTGTACATTCTCCCACCATCATGTGACTGTGTCATTACTACAGTATCTACAACGCCAGTCTCAGATGGTCTTACTCCAATTGATGTATCTCTTCTGTATGGACCTTTTACTTCAAACTCTCTATATTCTTCCATGAATCTTGGAGGGCTAGTCTTTCCGATTAAAATGTCTCCACCTTGAACCATGGATTCTGTTGCAATTACACCATCCTCTTCCAATAATCTGTAGGCTTTATCTCCACGGAAGCCGCGTATGTTTCCTTCCGCATTTGGAATCTCAAAGTTGTCGCGCATACCTCCTGGATATTGTTTTGCTTCAGCCTCGTAAATTCTATAAAAGAAAGTTCGTCCCAGTCCTCTTTCTACTGAAGACCTGCTCAAAACTATTGCATCTTCGATATTGTAGCCATCAAAAGGCAACACAGCTACAACACAGTTTTGTCCTGCAGGCCTGTCTTCAAGTCCCAAAAGCCCCATGGCCTTCGTTGTTACAATTGGAGTTTGAGGATAAAGCATGAGATGTTGTCGTACGTATGTACTTGCATTCATCAATGGCGTTGAGAATCCTAAGCTTTGCTTTGCCATGGCAGACTCGTAAGTGTTTCTTGGTGACTGGTTATGTTCAGGATATGGTATGATTGATGCGCCTGCACCCAAAATTGCGGATGGAAATATTTCCATATGTGTGTGTTTTTTGACATTTTCTTCATCCATGGCAATGTAACAGTTTTCTTCTTCGTTTGCATCTATTAGTTCAATTACTCCCATGTGCAAAAGATCATTCCAAGAAAGGAATTTTTTGCTAATCTTGTCTATGAGATCTTGAGTCAAGAGTAGCTTGTTGTCTTTTATTACGATTAATGGACGTAGAACTCTGCCTGCATTACAATTTACATATAGCCTCCTTGTTGCTCCTTCGATATCTGACTGGTACAAAAATATACCAATATGTGGGTGGATCTTAGAGTTTCGCCTAAGTTCCCGCAATGAATCTGCAAGCTTCTGTCCGTCTTTGTAATATCCAATGAGTCTGCCATCTACAAAGATTCTTGCTCCATCTTTTTTGAGTTCATCTTTTGCGTCTGAAACATATGTTACACCAAGGTCATAGAGTTTTTCAACTATGTCCTCCGATTGTACATTTACTGATATGATTGCAGAAAGTGCAAGGTTCTTTACTAGTCCACAATTTGATCCCTCTGGTGTTTCGCTTGGACAGATTCTGCCAAAGTGAGTTGCATGCAAGTCTCTTGCTTCAAAGTTTGGCTGACTTCTGCTAAGTGGAGATTGGATTCTTCTGAGGTGGCTTACGGTTGACAGGTAGTTTGTTCTGTCTAAAAGCTGTGTTACTCCAACTCTACCCCTTCCCCAGTTTCCTGTTGCAATAGCATTGTTAAGCTTGTCAGTTACTATGCCTGGTCTTACAGCGGCCGCTACTGCATTAATTCCTCTTTTTTGACCTGACCTTTCAAGCTGGTATTTCATATCCCGCACCAAGTTTCTAAAAGCCGTTCTAAACAGATCTGCAAGCATCTGACCTGCGAACTTTATGACTTTGTTTCCATAGTGATCTTTATCATCAGGAGCAAGCCAACCAAGTTTTAGTTCAATTAATTTGCAAGCCGCTTCTCCCAAAAACTGTGCCTTTTCTTTTCTATTATCAGGATGCTTACCAAGGTGTGGCAATAGTCCCCAGTCAAGTAAAGTCTCTGCTCTCTTTATTTGAAATTCCTCAAGCATTCCAGGTGCTATTCTCTTACTTATGTATACAATAGCATCCTTAGCAGTTGGCACATCACCTGATTTTTCAAATGAGGCCTCAAGCTCATCTTGAATTTCATTAACAAGTGAAACCGCTGCAGCAATTTCTCTGTCAGATTCAAGTCCAAGTGCACGCATCAAAGTAACCACAGGAATATCAACTGGAGATCCTGGAATTTTTGCAACAATCAGTCCATCATTTTTCATGACAAGCTCTAGCTTTGCGCGATAACCAACAATAGATGAATACACTTTTGCTTTGAATACTGCATTTCCTCCCACTGTTTCTTTGTCAACTATTATTTTGTTGTAAGAAAGATCCTCAAGTCCAACAATTACTCGCTCTGATCCATTTATGATAAAGTATCCGCCAGGGTCATTTGGATCCTCACCATGCTCGATTAGTTTTTGATCAGAAAGGTTGTGCAAAATGCAAGCATTTGATCTAACCATTACTGATATGTCACCAATATGCACAAATCTAGATTCTAAAATTTTTCCATCCTCTACGACACTTGCCTCAAGCATTACTGGAGATGCGTATGTGACGTTTCGTAGTCTTGCTTCCATTGGAGCTATGTGTGTAATGGAACCATCAAGCTCCATCATTCTTGCTTGTTGTAGTTTTAGCTTACCAAGCTGAATTTTGTATGGATACTCCGCACTCTCAATTTCTATTTGCCCTACCTCATCAATTATGCTTTGAAGACCACGTTCCAAAAATTCATCATATGAGTTAAGGTGTTGTCGTGCGATTCCCTCTCGTTTTAGTATGTCCTGAATAATTGGCCATCGTTTGTTTGAGATGTTTGTCATTATTCTTCCACCACGTAACGGTAGTAAACACTCTCGCCTGCTGTCGAACTTTTTCTTGTTATTTTTATCATATCACCTGGTTTTACTCCTAATCCTTTGATTGCAGGATCGGTTACGTAAATGAGTGGCATTTCGGTCGGCTTGGTGTGAAATTTCTCTAAGACTTCTTCTGCTTCTTTTTTTGTCATTATTTCATGTTTTGGGACATAGATATGATCTGGAACGAGGATATGGTCTTTTTTAGTCAGCAAATTAATAATCTCCTTAGAATAACATTAGCTGTAAATGTACCATTAATACACAAACCACGACACTTGGACCGAGAGGTTAATATATATGTAATCGGATTGAGTGCCATAAAATTTACTGTTTTTTGTCAACATTATTTTCAGTAACCTTAAATAATCAAAAAACATGACTTCCAAATAACATGAGTACTGGTTTTAATGGATTCGCTTTACTTGCAATTCTGGTTACAGCTCTAGGAACTGTTCCAGCTTTTGCACAAAGTCCTTTGGACACGGTACCAATTACTGTCACTACAGACAAAGAGTCGTACGCAGATGGAGAAACCATCGTTATCTCTGGTGAAACACGAGACTACATCTCTGGAGTACAGCTTACCATCAGTATTACCAATCCAATTGGTAATCGTGTGGCACTTGCTCAAATTGAAGTTGGGACTGACAAAACATATTCTCATGATATTACTGCTGGAGGCAACCTGTGGAAAGCTCCTGGCACTTATACAGTGCGCGTTCAGTATGGCGGTGAAAATAGAGCAAACGAAACAACGTTTGAGTTTAGCGGTTCTGAAGGGGGACCCTCAGGAAAGACGATCAAGGTACAGGGTACTGACTTTTCCGTCAGATATAGTATTACAGGAGGCAAAGTACTAGGAATCACAGCTGATGTGGAAGGCACGGCTCTGATTATAGATATAGAAACAACAAGTGATGGAGTATTAACCATTACCCTACCAAGGGCATTAATTGACGCAAAAACAGATGGAGAAGATGATAGCTTCTTTGTCCTAATAGATGGTGAAGAAGTCGACGTTGAAGAAGAAACAACTCCTACTGAAAGAACTCTTACAATTCCTTTCACTGACGGAGCTACACAAATAGAGATCATTGGTACCTTCATAGTTCCAGAATTTGGTCCAATAGCAGCTTTGGTACTTGCAGTTGCAATTATATCCATAATTGCTGTTTCTGCAAAGACTAGGCTACGACTGATGCCAAAATACTAGAACTTTCAACTTTTTTCATTTTTTAAATATATAAATAGTGATTCATATTAAATCGTAGATGAGTTGAGTACTCATAAAGGATATGCGCTGATCGCTGTTTTTGCTGCAGCAGCTGCAACAGGAGCTATTCCAGCATTTGCTGCAAACGAACTGGCATGCCCCGACTGTATGGAAGATCAAAGTGCGTATGACAAGATGGAAAGTTACAAAAAACTTTTGCCAGTAGTCATATGGACAGATAAGGCAGTTTATGATCACCAACAAATGGTTATGGTGAGTGGTCATGTTAGAGATCCCAATCCAGGTATGCAGGTTTCCATTAAGGTAACTAATCCTATAGGCAACGTGGTAAACGCTCAACAAATAACATTTAACAATAATGGAGATTTTGAAACTGCGTTCACTACAGCAAGTCCATTAATGACACAGAATGGTGTCTATACAGTTTCAGCTCAATATGGTGGGGAAAGTAGAGCATCTGAAGTCAAAGTTCAGCTTGAAGGCGAATACCTAGGCACCGAGATAATCCCAGAATTTGGTCCAATAGCAGCTTTGGTACTTGCAGTTGCAATTATATCCATAA
>CAYZOW010000043.1:0-5530 GCA_964480245.1 uncultured Nitrosopumilaceae archaeon
ACGACATCCAGCGCCCGAGGCTGGCAGTCTACCAAGCTGACCTACGTCCCCGTAGTTCAGCCTCTGACAATTCAATATTATCTTTTCAAATAGAAAATCTGAGTTACCCGTATGACTCGTACTTTATCTCAAAGCTCTTGTCTGGTCTCTTGTTTCTTTCAGTTGCAAAGCCCTTTGGGGCAAGAAAATCCAGGCAACCATCTATCGTTCCTTGCCAACCACAAATGAAAAAGACAGTATTTTCTTTTGTTATTTTCTCTCCAACAAGCTTTTCAAGAGGAGACTTTTCACCGTCTTTTTCTCTTAGGAATGTTTCTACTCGGCCAGTCTGTCCGCCCCATGATCTGTTAAACCACTCCTGTTGTCTGCTTATTGTTGCTCTGTATTTGAAATTCCACTTATCCCTTCCCCTATCAAGGCTTTCATATTCTAAATTGGTCAGAAGCTCTTTGTAACCAAGCTCATCTACATAGCTTGCTCCATGTAAGACTATAATCTCTCTTTTACTTCCGATATCATGTAAGTGTTGGGCATAACTGACAAAGGGCGCAAGACCCGTGCCTCCTCCAAAACACACTATTCTTCTCTCATCCTTTTCACCATTATGATCTTTATCGTCAACTGTAAAGGCGCCAACTGGCTTTATCCAGGCTATCTCATCACCTTCCTTTGCACTAAATAGCTGTGTGGTAAGACGACCTGGAATAGGTTTTCTGACCCACCTGATGTATAGCTCTACATATTTTCTGTTTTCTGAATGTGATGCAATTGAATATGCTCTTCTTGTAATCTTGTTTTCACTTGGAACATGCATTCCTACTGTTATGAATTGACCTGCTTTGTATTCAGGAACTGGTCCATCTTTTGGTACAAGTCTGAAAATTGCAAGATCTTCCTTTTGCATTTGAATATATGTTAAGGTCGCTTTGTTATCAACAACCACGCGAAAAGTGCGTTCATGATAGTTAAATATCTTATGTTGTTGTGGTCAGAAAATTTTCTAAATTACAGCTAAACGTTAATAACCTCTCGAAAAAAGTTAATGCAAATCAGAATGCCACTCTGATTCTAAAATTTGGGCCGGTAGTCTAGCCTAGTAGGATACGCCCTTGGCATGGGTGAGATCGTGGGTTCAAATCCCACCCGGTCCACTTTTTGTTTATAGAATTAGTTCTAAATTATTTATGTGACAGTTATAGTGAAAGTAGATTTTGGTGCTAACGCATCGATATCACGTAAGTTGTTCCATACAAAAGTCTCGATTTTGTATATTCCATCTTTATGTGGAATCCAGAAAAGAGCTGCTGTTAGCGTTTGATTTTTTACAAGTGACCCAGTTGAAAAGCTAAGGTCTACAATAGCACCGTCGGCATCTATTATTTGGGCAATATACACCCAGTCAATATTTTGATCACTGACATTTGTAAGGGAGGTCTGCAAGTTAAGCTGTTGCTCAACAACTGGTGAATTTATTTCATCACCTAACGTATTGACTATTTTAAAATCTGATACAGAAATTTCACCATAGCCATAGGCATAGCCAAAACTAAGAGTAAGATAAAGTAAGAAAAAACAGATCGCAAAATTCATCGAACCCACTTTTCCAATCTTAGATTTAAATTATCCCATAATGCTAATAACCCACATGTCAGAATCTAGGGAGACAATCTACATAGGCAAGAAACCACTGATGGCGTATGTTACATCTACGCTGATTCAGCTGGCAAATCAACCAAAAATATCTATCAAGGCAAGAGGACTTACCATTGGACGTGCAGTTGATGTTGCGCAGATTGTAGCGCGAAAGACAGAAAATGCTGGCTATTCTATCGGAAACATCAAGATCGGGTCAGAGCTACTACAATCACAAGATGGACGAACGAGGAATGTTTCTACCATAGAAATCGAAGTAATGAGAAACACTTCGTAAGAAACCCCCGACCTGAAGATTTTTTCCCTCTTTTTGTTATTTTATATCTTGTGTACGTACTTCTTTTCCATTTTTCTGAATTTTGCAAGATCTACTATATCATTGAACTGTTCGAATAGAACAAGATTTTTTTTGAATCTGGCCGTTGTTCCAGACTTTCTAAGCTCTCGCAGAATTTGTAAAGAGGCAAACGCATTTGCAAAAAGAATAGAAAGAGGATACAAAATGAGCTTGAATCCCATTTCATGAAGTTTGGTTGCAGAAAGAAGAGGTGTTGCACCACCTTCTATCATGTTTGCAACAAGAGGAGCATTGATAGACTGCCCAATCTTTTTCATTTCAGCAATAGATTTGGGTGCTTCAACAAAGATTGCATCCGCTCCATTTTTTTTATATTCAAGACCACGTTCTATTGCAGAATCAAGTCCCTCTGGTGCTCTTGCATCAGTTCTTGCAACTATTATGAAGTCTTTGTTTTTCCTTGCATCTAACGCAGCGCGCAACTTTTCAGCATATTCTTCTTTTGTAATCACCTCTTTTCCTGTCATATGACCACATCTTTTTGGCCATTTCTGATCTTCAAGAAAAATTCCCGAGGCTCCTGCGGCTTCCAACTCTCTTACAAGCTTCCAGACACTAAGAGGATTACCATAACCAGTGTCTGCATCAACAATCACAGGAACAGAAACGGCTTGACAAATTCTACGGGCGTTTTCTACAGTTTCCGTGGAACCAATAAATCCATAATCTGGCATTCCAAGTAGCGTTGCAGATGTGCCATAACCTGTTTGAAACATGGCTTCAAAACCTACTTTTTGAGCTATTCTTGCCCCAATGGCATCATAAACACCAGGAACAACAAGTGGTTTAGAATCATTATACAATAATTTTCTGAGGCTAGGCAATTGCTAATATTGTTATGGGCAATTATTTATGGTTTAGTCGATTTTGATTTCCTTTCCACGGGTTTTTTTTTCTGCAGACTCCAGCTTCTGAAGTTCAGACCCAAGAAATCTTTTGTATTTTTGTGTCTCTTCTTTTGTCATATTTGACACATTTGAGCTAAGTGAGTTTCCTATACTCGTTATCCGTTCTATAAGATCCATAGCAACGAACTTTCCTACACTACCGATCCTAAACATCACATCAAGTTGGTTTTTTACTATTTTATTTAGGGTTTCAAGATCATCAGTCATTGCTCTACCCCTCCTTGTTATCTGGTACTTGCCGTCTTTTGTTTCCTCAATAAGATTTTCATCTAAAAGTCTCCCAAGAAGAGGATATATCAATCCCGGTGAAGGCTTCCACTTGCCTCCACTTTGTGCTGTTGCTGCGTTGATTATTTCTTTACCTGTACTTGGTTTCTTTTTTAATGCCTCTAGTATAAAATATCTTGAAAATCCTCTTGGAACTGCGCTTCCAACCCTTTGGATCCACTGTGAGATCATCACTAGTGATATCGCTAGCGATATATATTAATGATCCGGATTGAATTTGGTGCTGGTCCTTCATAAGACATATTTATCTAATTTGAAAAGGAAGATGTCTAAATGACCAACACGATAGAACACGATCTACTAATAGTCGGCTCTGGTCTTGCTGGTCTAAGGGCAGCGATTCAAGCTGCGAAAACAAGTTCAAAGATCAAAATTGCAGTAATTTCAAAACTACAGGTTATGCGTTCACATTTTGTTTCAGCAGAAGGTGGAACAGCCGCTGTTCTTTTCCCAGAAGAAGGAGATAGCTTTGAATCACATGTATATGATACAGTAAAGGGCAGTGATTTTCTTGCAGACCAAGATGTGGTAGAAAGATTAGTTCATGAAATGCCTTCTGAGATTTATCAGCTTGACCATTGGGGGATGCCTTGGTCAAGGAAAGAGGATGGTAGAATAGGTCAGAGAAATTTTGCTGGTTATAGCTTTGCACGAGCAACATATGCACAAGACAAAGTTGGATTCTATGAAATGCAGACTTTGTATGATACATGTCAAAAATTCGATAACATAGAGTTTTACAATGAATGGTTTACCACATCAATAATACATGATGGAGAAAAGTTTTGTGGCATTACTGCAATTGAGCTGTCAAGTGGAACCTTTTACACCATAAAAGGCAAAGCTCTTATCATTGCTACAGGTGGTGCTGGAAGGATTTACAGCTATTCTACCTATGCACTTACATCAACACCAGATGGTCTTGATATGGCATACAGGGCAGGAATGGCCCTAAAAGACATGGAGTTCGTCCAATTCCACCCTACAGGCATTTTGCCATCGGGGATACTGATTACTGAGGGTGCACGGGGAGAAGGTGGTTACTTAATCAATAAGGATGGAGAGAGATTCATGAAAAAGTATGCCCCAGGAAAGATGGAACTGGCTCCAAGAGATATGGTATCTCGTTCTATGATGACAGAGATCAACGAGGGACGTGGCTTTAAGCACGAAACAGGGGTAGATTGCCTGAAACTTGACCTTAGGCATCTAGGTGATAACGTAATAACGAAAAAACTTCCTGCAATCAGAGAAATCTCAATGAAGTTTTCTGGGATCGATCCTAGTAAGGAGCCCATTGATGTAAGACCAGTATGTCACTACATGATGGGAGGAATCCATACTGACATAGATGGTGCTACAGAAATACAAGGAATTTGGGCAGCCGGAGAAGCTGCATGTAATAGTGTTCATGGCGCAAATAGATTGGGTGCAAACTCTACAAGTGAATGTCTGGTATGGGGGAAAATAACTGGTGAACTTGCGGCAAGATATGTTTTGGGCAATAACAATACACCGCCATTTCCATTGCATCTTATTGCTACTGAAGAAAAAAGAATCTATGATGGAATATTTCGCGGGCGGGGTGACGTAAATCCATATGAAGTAAAACAAGAACTAACTGATATGATGAATGAAAAAGCATATGTATTCAGAAATGAAAAAGACTTGGTTGCTGGACTAAAAAAATTACGTGAGCTAAAAGAAAAAACATGGAAGCATGTAGATGATCAAGCAAAAGAATACAACACAAACCTTACCAACGTAATAGAGCTTGACTCAATGTTTCGTGTTGCAGAAGTTGTTTTGGTTGGTGCAATACAAAGAAAAGAATCAAGAGGTGCACATGCAAGAATTGATTATCCACTAAGAGATGACAAGAACTTTTTGCACCACACCCTTGTTTACTATGATACTAAAGAACCAATAATCAAAAAACACCCTGTCACTATTACTAAATACAAGCCAGTGGAAAGGAAGTACTAATGGAAAGACAATCAAATCGTGAAGGTATAAAGGGCATGATGAACCCTACACGCTACGGAATAGAGCGTTTTGCTTATTGGTTGCAAAGATTAACTGGACTTGGACTCCTTTTTTATTTGATAGGGCATGTCATTGAAACAAGTGCAATAGTAGAAGGTAAAGCTGCATGGGATAAGATGTTAGAATTGACACAGACTACAGAGGGTCACATTATACTCATTCTGGTAATAGGCATGTCTGTTTTTCACACTGTAAACGGGATCAGGGTAATGTTAGGACATGGTGGAATAGGAGTTGGTAAACCAGGAAGACCTGACTACCCATACAGACCTGCATC
>CAYZOW010000043.1:5540-8861 GCA_964480245.1 uncultured Nitrosopumilaceae archaeon
CTACAAACAAAGACTTTGCATCTGGGTTTCCATAGCACTTGCAGCCCTTGCAATGATGTATGGTGCAGGAATTTTGTTTGGTGAGTAAGATGCGTGAAAGTCTAATAATGAAAGTACATTATGGAACAGCTCTTGGCGCAGTTGCACTTGTAGCAATACACATTCTCTTTAGGATGACACAAGACTTTTCAGCTTCTTTACAATATCAAAGTGTTATTGCAAATTACCACTTTTTACCTTATGCTCTTATGTTAGAAGTAGTATTGATTTTGCTTTCGGTTCACGGTTTTAATGGACTCCGAGTAATACTTTTGGAGCTAAAGCAGGGCATTGGGTATGAAAGAGCAGTAAATTATGGTTGTCTTGGTGCCATGACAGCACTTATTGTTTATGGATCTAGAACTATATTGATGGCAGGAGTAGGAATGACATAGGATGACTGCGATAGGTTCAAAAATCTTAGATGATGTCTCTTCCACTGCTGTTTCTTCATCTAATTCAATAACGCTTAGGATCTCAAAATTCAATCCAAAAAATGATTCGTCTTCAAAATTTGTTGAGTTTAAGGTTCCTGTTCAAAAATGGACAACAGTTTTAGACACAATCTTGGCTGTAAAGCAACACCTTGATCCTTCGATTGCAGTACGATATTCTTGTAGACAGGCTTCTTGTGGATCATGTGGAATGAAGATAAATGGGAAACCAGCTCTTGCATGTTATACAAAAATTTCTGAACTTAATTCAAATATAGTAACTGTAGAGCCAATGAATAATTTTCCAATCCTCAGAGATTTGGCAGTAGACATGACGCAGATGTTTTCAACTCATAAAAAACTAAAACCATACATTATTAGAGATGATTCAGAAGTGACAAACGACACAAAAGAATTTTTACAAACTCCAAAGGAAGTGGAAGACTACTTGCAATTTTCTTACTGCATAAAATGTGGATTATGTAATTCAGCATGCCCAACGATGGCTACAGATTCGTCATTTATGGGACCTCAAGCCCTTACACAAGCTTATCGCTATGTCGCAGATAATAGAGACAACGGCAAAAAAGACCGACTAAAAATAATAGATGATTCGCATGGAATATGGCGATGCCACTTTGCTGGTTCCTGTAGCCAAGTTTGTCCAAAGGGAGTTGATCCTGCTATGGGAATACAATTACTAAGAGGATATTTGTTAGGATTTAGAAAATAACTAAGGTTTTTTTGGATTGTTACTTGCATTTACTTGATTGTTTATTGCTTCTGCCATGAAATGATTTGAAACATTCAACTTGACATCATCAATACCATCAATCTTTAACAAATTATCGTGTACGTCTTGAGCTATTTTAAAACCAAATATGGCTGGACAAAAGGGGCTTGTTAAGTGTAAATCTATCTTCACGGCTGAACCGTTAATGTCTATGTTATCTATAAGCTCAAGTTCCATTATGGAGACGTTTATTTCAGGATCTACAACCTTTGTCAATTCGTCAAAAATCATTCTTCTTAATTCTTGTGTTTCCTGTGCCATAATTAAAAACCATCTATGCTATATATAACCATTCTATTTTCTAAATTGATGTATCGTTCTAGACTCACAGAAAATTTGGATGTGCATACCCTTGATTATCTTTCATCAATTTCAGAAGATAAAGAAATTACACTCTATGACATTTGGGGCAGTCAAGCTCACACAATAATGCTTTATGAAAATAAAATAATCACAAAAAAAGATGCAGCAAAAATTTTATCAGCTCTTGAAAAATTAAAAAAAGAAAATCTGTCAGTAAAATCAGATTCTGAAGACATTCATGAGCTAATAGAATCTCTAGTCATAAAAAAAGCAGGAAAGCAAGCTGGTGGAAAGATGCATACCGCACGCTCACGAAATGATCAAATCTCACTTGATATCCGCATGAAAATACGAGATGACATTAACACATTATGCTCATGTCTTCTGGATATGATCGAAACACTCGTATCTTTAGCTGAAAAAAATCAGGATGCAATAATGCCACTTTACACACATCTTCAACAGGCTCAAGTTGGAGTCTTTTCACACTATTTGCTTGCATATGCCGATGCATTATTTAGGGATCTAGACAGGTTTTATGTTACATATGGAAGGGTAAACGAGTCCCCACTTGGTGCAGGAGCAATAGGTGGAACAAGTTTACCAATTGACAGGCAAAGTACAGCAAAAATGCTTGGATTCAAGGGTTTGGTTGAAAACTCGATTGACGCAACTGGTGCTCGTGACTTTGTTGCAGAATATGTGGGACAGGTTGCAATTCTTATGACAAACTTGAGCAGGTTTGCGGAAGACTTTATCCTTTGGTCTAGTTCCGAGTTCTCTTTCATAGAATTTTCCGACAAGTTTGCATCTACGTCAAGTGTAATGCCGCAAAAAAAGAACCCAGACATACTTGAACTCACGCGTGGAAAGACTGCACAAGTAATTGGATATCAAATGGCCATACTTTCCAACATAAAGGGACTCCCTTCTGGATACAGCAGGGACCTACAGCAGATCAAAATCTCGATCTGGGCTTCCTCAAAGATTGCAATATCTGCACTTTTAGTGATAAATGCAATGCTCAAAACTATTAAGGTGAACAAGCAGAAAATGAAAAAAGCAATAGATTCGGGGTATTCGATTTCACTAGATGTAGCAGAACATCTTGTAAAGAAGGGGATTCCATTTAGGGTTGCTCATACGATAGTTGGGAAGCTAGTACAAGCTGCGTCAAAATCAAAAACCCCTCTCTCTGCACTCTCTCTTTCAGAAATAAACAAGTCGCTAAGTGATGGCCAAGTCGAAGCAAAGGAACTCTACAAAATCATACAGGGTATGACTGTTCATTCGTCACTTAATGAGAGGACTTCACATGGTTCCTCTGGTAAGTCAGAACAAAAACGGATGATTTTAGACAGGAAAAAAAAGATTCAAGCCTATAGGGTTGGCACTACAAAAAGGACAAATGAAGTCAAAACTGCCTTTGAAAATCTTGCCAAGAAGGTAAAAACATTAATAAAATAATCTGGGAATAATCTCCTAATCTGAATTTTTTGCCAAATTTATGAACATAAGGGCCAGATCTTGATGTAGTAATCTTGACTTTTACATTGATTTTGATTCACATGGCTATAGATAAAAAATTCTTGCAATGAGGTGTACAGTATGTTTCAATTCATACACCAACAATCGGAAAAACCTAACTACACTGTAGGTCAAACATGGGGAGCACTAAAGAAAGCGTGGCGAGGTTACAAGATTGCCAAAGTGCAGTCTGATACCGCAAAAATGACTGAATACGCTAAAAAA
>CAYZOW010000044.1:0-8843 GCA_964480245.1 uncultured Nitrosopumilaceae archaeon
GATGCTGAGTTTCTTCATTATGGTTACTGTAAAAGCATTGATGCCATACCTATGACACCTGATGGTAAACCAACCCCCGCTCTTCTAACCAAAGTTGCGTTAGAGACTGCAAGTATACCATGCTTTGTAATAAATGCAGGAAGCAAAGTTATTCCCAAACTTCCATACGTGGAGCTTGGTTTGGAACCTGGCAAAAATATAGCACAAGAATCAGCACTAGATAAAAAGTTAGTAAAAAAAGCAGTGGAAAATGGACGAATCGTAGGAAGATCTTTTGGCTCATCTGCTGATTGTCTTATAATAGGAGAAAGCATTCCCGGTGGCACTACAACTGCACTTGGAGTATTGAAAGGACTAGGAGTGGAAGCATTAGTAAGCAGTAGCATGCCCCAAAACCCAACCAATTTGAAAAATAAAACGGTACAAAGTGCACTAAAAAGACTCCAATCAACAGCAGATCCATACGATGTTGTTGCAGAGCTTGGTGATCCCATGATTCCATCTGTTGCAGGAATGCTAAGTACAGCCTCAGAATATGCAAATGTAATATTGGCAGGTGGAACACAAATGGCGGCAGTTTTGGCTTTTGCAAAAAACATAGGTTTTAATGAAAAAAATACGGTCATCGGCACAACATCTTATATCGTAGACGATAAAACTGCAAATCTTGTAGATACTGTACGACAAATTGCCGATATTCCAGTGCTTGTTGCAAAACTGAGGTTGGGTCAATCAAAAATTAGTGGGCTGCGTTCCTATGCAGAAGGGTTTGTGAAAGAAGGTGCTGGTGCGGGTGGCGCATCAATTGCCTGTATGATAAAAACAGACCTTGATTCAGAAAAACTTCTCTTACTAACAGAAAAAGAATATCAACGAATTACTTTACAGTAACAGATTTTGCAAGGTTTCTTGGATAATCAGGGTCTGTATCCTTTTCAAGTGCAGAATAGTATGCAAGAAGCTGAATTGGAATTATCTCAATTAGTGGTAACAAAGCTTCACCTATTGTCGGTACCTCAATCCAGTGATCGTATACTGCATTTGGCACATCAGAAATCCCTATTATCTTTGCACCACGAGCTTTGATCTCATGTGCACTTGCTAATGTATCTGCGTATGTGGAATCATTGGGATTTATTATTATGACATATACGTTAGAGTCCATTAATGCTAATGGGCCATGTTTTAGTTCTCCACCAGGAAGGCCTTCTGCATGAATGTAGGTAAGTTCTTTTAGCTTTAGTGAAGCCTCTGAGGCTATAGGATAATGAATCCCTCTACCAAGTACATAGATATCTGAAACATCTTTTAGTTTTTTTGCAATGTCTTGAATCTTTGAGTGATCAGAAAGTATCTTGGATATGGATTCTGAAACTTTATTGAAATCTAATCCCATGCAGCCTCCACACAGTTTATCTGTTATTTTATACAAGATGGCAAGCTGTGAGGTAAAGCTCTTAGTTGCAGCAACACCAATTTCTGGTCCACAGTTTAATCCTATGGAAATAGAAGACATTTGTACAAGTGACGAAGTCATCATGTTTACAATGGAAATAATCTTTGCGCCATCTTTTTGGGCAATCTTTACAGCTTCAAGCACATCTGCACTCTCACCACTTTGAGAAAGTGCAATTAGAATTGATTGATGATCAAAATAGTTAGGAGAAAACTGTACCTCGCTTGATATGATGGGTTCTATCTTTATTTTCGCGTACTTGGAAAAGAGATGTTTTGCCACAAGTGCTGCATTGTAGCTTGTGCCACTTCCTGTTATGTAAAGATTCTTTGCATGTTTTACAAACTCTGTAACCAAATCTAGCTCCAGCTTTGTGTTATCGCCTGCTTTCAAGATGGTGGTAGGTTGATCGGATATTTCTTTAAGCGTAAAATGTGCATAGTCTCCTTTGTATGCATCTGCAAGTTCTTTTGATACTTTGGTGATTTGATGTTGTACAGGATTTCCATCAAAGTCAAAAATCTGAAGCCCACTAGGATCGATTATGATAAATTCGCGGTTATCTGGATAAATTACTTCATCGGTATGTTCTACAAATCCTAACACATCACTTGAAATGAAATATCCATCTTTTCCAACTCCGATTATCAATGGTTCATGCAATCTCGCTGCAGAAAGCGTTCCATCCTCAAACACTGCAACAAAAGCATAACTTCCCTTTAATTCTAAGGCAGTTTGCATCATAGATTTTTTTATGTCTTTTGTTTGATCAAAATTATATTGCAAAAGATTTGCAATGGCCTCACTGTCTGTCTCACTTTTGAAGCTGTAGCCTTTTTCTTGAAGATCTTTTTTTAATTCAGCATAATTGTCAATTATTCCATTATGCACTATAGCAATTTTTCCAGAGCTTGATGGATGTGGATGTGCGTTTACTTCAGTTACTATACCATGTGTTGCCCATCTAGTATGACCAATGCCTACCTTTCCAGGAAGCATGTCAAGTTTTACTGTGTTGTTTACCTCCATCACTTTTCCAACTCCTTTTCTTACCAAAATTTGATTTCCAGAAAATGTTGCAACCCCAACACTATCATATCCTCTATATTCCATCCGCTTTAGTCCTTTGACTAGGATGGGTGCAGCTGGACTATCACCAAGATAACCGATGATTGAACACATGTGTTTGACTTACCCTTCTCCAAATAATAATAATTGCGTCTAACTAATCTTACTTTTGTGGTTCCTCTACTGGCATTGTCTCAATAACCGGCTTTGGCTGATCAGGTGTGGTGCCTGTAAGGGCATGTATCTGACCTTCTTCCTCTACTTTCACTGTGTATGATGGAATAGTAACAATCCTGTCTCCAATCATTACGTGACCATGAACTACTGCCTGTCTTGCTTGATATGGGCTTTTGAACAATCCTTTTTTCTGAACCACTGTCTGTAGTCTGCGTGAAAGCAAATCAGTTACTTTTAAATTCAATACATCATCAAGCGTTGAGTTTTCTTTTACTAACCCTATTCTTGCAAGTGATTTCATCAAAACCGGTTCCTTTTTTTCTCTCACTTCTTGCGTTAAAGCCAAAAGTGATCTTGCCTGGTTTCGTATTCTTGAAAGTTCTGTATGTGCTTTCCATAGCTCACGTTTATTTTTCAATCCAAAGGTTCCTAAAACAAAAAGTTCCTCATTTAGTAAATCATAGTTTAGCGGACGCTTTGGCTTTCTCCAATTCTTGCGAGGATTTTTAGGATCTCCCAATTCATGCACCTATTTAGTTGGTTTTTTCTCCACAGATTTTTTCTCCGCAGGCTTTGTATCTTTTGGTGGAGGAGCCGCACCTTTTGCTGGAGCTGCTGGAGCAGCCGCACCTTTTGCTGGAACTGCTGCACCTTTTGCTGGAGCAGCCGCACCTTCTGCTGGAACTGCACCTTCTGCTGGAACTGCACCAGGTGGAAGAATCTTGCCTCCTTTACGAACTCCAACTGCACCGCCTTTTCGTCCGGTTGTACGGGTACTTTGACCTCTGACCTTCAATCCATAAGTATGACGAAAACCTCGCCAACTGTTTGTATTTTTTTCCCGCTCGATATCATTTCTAACGTTAAACTCTATATCAGAAGTAATAAGATGCAAGTCCTTTCCAGAATCAATATCTTTTCGTCTATTTAGAAACCAAGATGGCATATTAAGTGAGGAAGGGTTTCTCATGGCTTTTTCTATTGCTTCAACTTGAGATTCTGTAAGAAAACCGATGTTACTATTCTGGTCAATCTTGAGTACATCCAAAATAGCCTTTGCAAAGTTATAGCCTATTCCTCGCACTTGACTCACCCCAATTATCATTTTTTTTGCTCCTGGAACGTCTTTTCCAGCAATCCTAATAATGTGTCTATACTCTTGTGAAGTCAAGTGAGCAAAAATTTCCTCTAGCCCCGATAAAAACCATACTAAAACAGACAATACTTTAAATCGCTTTCTAGCATAATTTATCAAATTGGTACATGAAATTGAAGAGCTCGTAAAACGTAGCTACTCCTCTACTCCTAAATACACCGAAATAATGGCTGGTCTCCCAGAAGACTATACACAAATCAAGACACTTGGCGATCTTTTGGAAATAAACTACAAGATTGTTGGTGCAAAAGAACAACTCAGACAAAACCTCATTTCAAAGATGGAAACAAATGACATACGATATCCTGAAATTATTGGATTTGAAGAGGATGTTATTCCAGCGCTCGATAGGGCAATCTTGGCTTGTCATGATATAATGTTAGTGGGGCAAATAGGTCAAGCAAAGACTAAGATTGCTCAAGCAATATCTAAGAATCTATTATCACCCATCCCAGTAATAAAAGGAAGCATAACGAATGACTCTCCAATGGATCTTCCTAAAGATGAATTGATCTCTCTTTTAGAAGACAAAGATAATCCTATGTCTGTCCCAAAATTTTACATAGACTCAAACAGCATGGATAAAATACGTGACAATAAGCTTGATACACAAATAGAATGGATTGAGGGACAACAAAGATACAAGTATGTACTTGCAACACCTGATATCTCAGTCAAAGACTTGGTTGGTCAGATAGACGCCATAAAAATTACAAAAAAGGGAGTTGAGATGTATCAGATTGAATCGTATTCTCCTGGTCAATTAATGCAGGCAAAGCATGGACTCTTTTGTATAGATGAGTTACCTGTGCTTGATACAAGAAAACAGGTAGCACTACTTTCCGTTCTTCAAGAGGGCAGGTTCACTACAGGTTCGTATCCAGTTATTTTTGAACCAAAAAAAAGCTTCTTTGCAACTGCGAATCCAATTGATTATACCCATTCTGGTAAAATAATAGAGCCTCTTTATGACCGACTAAAAAGCCATATACACACTCACTACCCAAAATTGCTCGATGAAGAAATGCTCATTATAATACAGGAAGCGAAAATTGCAAAATCATTCATATCGATTTTCATGCTAAGAACTCTTGCAAGAATAATTCAAAATGCACGAGCAAGTCAGGAGATAAATCAAGACAAGGGTGTAAGTGTAAGAATGGGTATACATGCTCTTGAACTTCTTGTAGGAGAAGCTGAAAGAACACGAGCTTTATCTCATAAAATATTGGCAGTACCCAGACCATGTGACATATTTTGTATAGGACAAGCTACCAAGTTTGAGCTTGCAGAAATGGATGATACAGTAATGAACAGAGAAAAAATACTGCGAGATTTAATTATCAAATCTCTCAAGGAAACCTCACTTGAATATATAAAAGGAATAGATCCTGCATTTGTAGAAAAAATAAAACAAGAATTTGTGGGAAGAACTTTTCAGGTTTCACAAAAAATAGTTGGGAAAAATAGTATGGAATTAACATATGAAAACCAACTGAAAAACTTCAAGACTATTCAAAACCTAGTTGACACTATATGCGAACAGCTATCTAATGAACAAACCGACTTTGAAAAGAAATCTCAACAATATAACATAAAATCTGAATCTTTGCTTGCATCAGAAAAAATACAGAGTGAGATTCGTGCTGTGGCTACAGAAATTGCACTAGAAGGATTGTGTTGGGTTGAACCCAAAGTTCTTGACAAAAAAGAGATCGGTTATGTCGCAGCATAGTATAACAAATTTTGTCTATTTTACAAACCAAGAAAACAAGAACAAAAAACCAAGTGATGAAGTATCAAACGATACGCTACAAAAGATCCTTCAAACCGTAGCAAGACAGGCATTAAAAGAAAAGACTCCCAGTACGCAAGAACTTGAGCGTATCTTGCAGGGTGTGATTCAACAACCAGAGGAACATCAAAAACTTGAAAGAAATTCAGAAGGAACAGAGGCAAATATTCAAGGAGGCGGTAAACCTCTCATAAAGCATCTAGAAAAAATGGGTTATCTTAAAGATGAAAAAAAATGGTTAACAAATAAAGGGTTCATTGAAATTGGTGCGAAACTTCTTCATGATGTGATGAAAGCTATCAAGGAGGGAGGAGTCGGCTTTCACGAAATAAAACATGTTGGTACTGGAAGTACAATACTAGATACTACAAAAAAGTTTGAGATTGGTGACGATATAAGGTTCCTTAATGTTCAACAAACCGTGCTAAATTCAATTCAAAGAATTGCAAAAAAGGACTCAAAGATTAAATTTCCAATAGCGATGGAGTTAGAAGATTTTGAGGAATTTGAAACAATTGAGGAAGTAAAAGTTGCTGTAGTGTATTGCATTGATCTAAGCTCCACGATGAAATATTCAGTTGGTACAGGGGAAGGTAATAGAATTGAAGCTGCAAAAAAAGCCCTATGGAGCTTGTATGTATTAAACAAAAAGTTCTTCCCAAGTGATTCTATTTACGTAGTTGGCTTTGGCTCGTTTGCATCAGAGGTAGATCCTCGTGACATTCCATATTTGAAAACATATGATGCAAATGACAACTTTTTGCACTATACAAATTATCAAGCAGCCTTTCGACTTGCATATAAGATTCTAAAACGTGATAGATCTCAAAACAAAAGAATTGTAATGATAACAGATGGACAACCAAGTGCTTGTTTTATTGACAATGAATCTCAAAAAAGAGAAATACTTGCAGATAAACCATATTCCCACTTTTACAAACCTGATGAAGCTACACTTTTGAAGCTAAAAGATGAAAGGGAAATAAAGTTAGATGTAGCAGGTGACCAAACGGTGTATCTGTGTTATAGATACAGGCAAGTTGATCCATTCATAGAGGTAAAAACACTCTCTGAAGCAGAGAAGTGTAAACGTGAGGGAATAGATGTAGATACAATCATGGTAAGTGAAGAGGATGAACTTTTAAGCTATGTGGAAGGTCTAGAAACGAAGCTAAAAGGAAGAGCATATTACATCAACCCAATAAACATTGACAAGGTCTTGGTAAATGACTTTATCTCAAACAAGAAGAAAATTCTAAACTCAAAACAGATGTGGTAAAATAAGTTGGAAGAAAACTATGACAAAGAAAAACTTAATAAAATTATGGAAAGTGATGAAAACTTTTCAGGTGTTGTAGATGGTTTAATAAAGATGGACTCTTTTCTTAACTAGTGTTTGGTTTACCACGACTTTTAACAATATATAATGATCCTACAGCAAGACCAACTAATCCCACTAATATTACAATAAACCCAAAAACACTCACCATTAAGGATTCATCCTGTGGCATGTACCCTATAACAGCTGTAACGTGGATTTCTCTATCTGCAAGATTTTCTATTAGTAGTTTATAAGTTCCTGACGTAGAAATTTTAAAACCGTCTTGAAAAGGATTTGAATCTATAGACTTTGTAGTCACAATATTGCCTGGGGGATCAAAAACAGATGTGGTTATACTATCTGTACCTTGAAAATCTTCAATCTGAATTACATACACGCCATTTTCACTCTCAGCTGGATCAAGCTCTTTGTACACTTCCATAGTCATCTCACTTTCTACGGAG
Source organism: uncultured Nitrosopumilaceae archaeon (assembly GCA_964480245.1). Classification (GTDB taxonomy): domain Archaea; phylum Thermoproteota; class Nitrososphaeria; order Nitrososphaerales; family Nitrosopumilaceae; genus JBBDNF01. The sequence goes on from CAYZOW010000044.1 coordinate 7,438, forward strand.
CTTTCCTGAGTGGTAAGATTCTCAATTATCAGTTGGGTTGCGTATACTGACAATACAATCCCAATGAGTACTAGAAATCCGCCCATTGCGAGAAGTAATATGGGTTTTTTCACAGCGAGGATGCAGTAAACCCTTAGTTAAAACTTGGGGTTGATTTTCTTTAAAGAATTTAGCCTAAGGTAAAAAAGTTAGCCTAAGCTAAATTATAAATAACCTTCTTTGCACTAAAAAACCAATGGACCTAGTGAAAACATTGAGAGGAAAGATGCTTGTTTCTTTAGTTGCAGTTGGTGTAACATCAGCTATTTACTTTGCGTTTCTTGTTGTAAATATAGACGCAGCTGAAGAACCAAAGACTTTTCTAACACATTCTGGGGCTATAATACAAACAACGGGAGATGTACTTGATCCTGTTGGTTATTCAGGAGAGCCACTAGAGTTTAACCCAGACAAATACTTACGCGAATTTAGTTATGGAAGAGTTTCAAAGCTATCAGATGGGACTGCTCTCCGTGAGTTCACCATCATTGCTGAGGATAACAAAATAATGGAAATTTCGCCAGGAGTATTTTTTAATGTGTGGACTTTTAATGGAACTGTCCCAGGTCCTACAATTAGAGCTACTGAAGGAGATCTAGTTCGTATAAATTTCATCAACAATGGACAGAAACCACACACGATGCACTTTCACGGAATACACAAAGCAGAGATGGATGGTGTCTTTGATCCTGTAGGGCAAGGTGGAGGTCGATTCACTTACGAATTTACAGCTGAACCTGTCGGGGTTCATCCATATCATTGTCATGTAATGCCACTTGAGGAACACATCTCTCGTGGAATGTATGGTGTATACATAGTTGATCCAAAAGAGGGGAGATCGCCAGCTGATGAAATGGTAATGGTTCTAAATGGATTAGACACGGACTTTGACACTGAAAACAACTTTTATGCAGCAAACACAATACCATTTTACTACCAGCACCATCCAATTCAAATTGACATGAATGAATTGATTAGAGTGTATGTAGTAAATATTTTGGAATTCGATCAGATAAACAACCTGCACCTGCATGGAAACCTATTTGATTACTACCCTACAGGGACGTACAGAGTACCTTCTACATATACAGATGTGATTACATTCTCTCAGGGAGAACGTGGTATTATGGAATTTAATTATACTTATCCTGGCAAATACCTATTTCATGCACATAAGACTGAATTTGCCGAAAAGGGATGGACTGGCCTCTTTCTGGTTAAAGACTCTGATGACACAACGCAATACGGTGCAAAGTAAATGGAAGAAATCAAAAAAACCTCAAAAGCAAAACTTGTTGCAAGTGGTATAGCCCCAATTATAATTTTAGCTGGAATGATTGTGTATATTTTTGGTCCTGGAGCTGATC
>CAYZOW010000045.1:0-8336 GCA_964480245.1 uncultured Nitrosopumilaceae archaeon
AAATCCGAGCTTGTCAGATATGTAAAAACAGCAATTGCATCGATTCAACGAGAGATATCAGAAAAGGAAAGAAAGCTTTCAGACTGTGAAGGATGCTTTGATTACATATCGCCTAAAAAAGAGATCGAGCTACAAATAACAAAGACAGAAAGTGAATCAGAATCAATAAAAAATGAGATTCGTAATTTATCAGAAAAAATAGGCAAGCTTGTAGGACAAGAAGAGCTTGCGGGGACGTTAAAACTAAAAGATGGCAGGTGCCCAGTGTGTGATTCTGTTGTGGATAGTCTTAATCCCCTTTTTGAGGAAGAGCACATAAGAAAAGAGATTGCAAAGATACGGGAGAAAACTGACTCTCTTACGAAGGCAGAAAACGATATTCGTCAGAGAAAGCGCGAACTTGAGCAAAGACACCAAAAGGCCATAAAGGCAGAAAACACACTCATGACACACTCAATTCGTAATCCGCGGGATTTGTTAGAGCTAAAAGAAGAGATATCACAACTAAAAAATAACATTCAAAGAATTCCCGCAGATCTTGATTCGTCTGGAAGCTTGGTGTACCTTGCCATAGACTCACACTCTGAAACTCTATTGGAAACAATTTCTAATCTACAAAAAGAAACAAGCGGGTTTGATTTAACTGAATTTAAAAATCTAAAAAATGCGTTTGAACAGGCGCGCAAATCTCTTAGTGTTACAGACCAACAGCTTGGTGCAATAACACAAAAGCTACAAACTGCAAAAGAACTTCAAAACAAAATATCACAAACTTTGGATGAATTGTATTTGGTAAAACAATATGTTTTACAGCTAGAATCTATACGAAACCAGATCTACAATAGAGATGGACCTGTTGCCACAAGCCTACGCTCATGGGCGTTGAATCTGATATCACAAAAGGCTTCTGAATATCTAGCTGCGTTTAATGTGAAAATTCAAAGAATTTCTCTTGAGGAAAAGGCAAGAGCTGTGAAAATTTTGTGTTATTCTGGAAATACAGTTTTAGATCTAGAGTCACTTAGTGGCGGAGAAAAAGTCAGTATAGCACTTGCACTAAGACTTGGTATGGCACACATCATTGGCTCATCTAATCTGAACTTTATCATCTTAGACGAGCCTACAACGCATCTTGATGAGGAACGCAGAAAGTCACTAGTAGGGGTCTTGTCACAGGCCTTTGAAGCAAATTTGGGTTACATCTCACAGTTTATCATAATTACGCACGATTCGGAGATATTTGAGAACTCTAATGTGGATATGATATACAACTTTGAGTCTACGCCTGAGGGGACAAAGGTAAGTCCACTCTAACCACCTGTTAGCTTCGCAAATCGTTCGTTTTTGCTTAATTTTTCCATAAAGTGCAGATTGGAGAGTGCAACTACAGCAGACTCTCTTACAGGTTCACTTGAATCTGCAAGAGCTCTTTGCAAAGTTTCCTTTGCTTCCTGAGATCCTATTACACCAAGAGCTATTGCAGCTTCATGTCTTACAAAGAAACTGGGATCGTTTCTTACTGCATCTTCAAGTGGTTTTATCCCACTTCTGTAACACATCTGTCCAAGCGAAAATGCCGCTTCGTGTCTTACAAGCTCGTTTGAATCATTTTTTAAAACCTTGGCAACATGTGGTACCATTTCTTCGCCTCCAAAATCTACAAGAATACAAACTGCCCTTGTCCTTATGACAAAGTCTTTGTGATCCAAGAGGCGGAGAAAATAATCCTTGTCTTTTCTTTCATACCGTTCTTCCATCTCAGACAAGAGTTCAAGGCGAGAATTGGGGATAACTTCCATGCACACAATTTTATAATCGAATATTTATTCATTGGTCACATGATACGATGCAGATACTGGCACCTTTCAATTGATGAATTAAAAAAAGTTACATATGATCCAAAAAAGGTGCTTGTCTGGGAAATAAAATGCTCAAAGGACGAGGCAGCACACTTTGGCGTATTTTGCTATCGAAACGGTACACCATGGGATTACGCGTCAATTCATGGCATCATGTTTTATTATAACATGATACCACGCGATGAGGTAAATAGGATAGCAGAATTTCTAAAAGGCAAGTTTGACGGTGAAATAAAAGAAAAGGGAGAGCGTGTCTTTTTGGCGGACTCTCGTGAGATTTACTCCCCAAAAGAGATTGCTGACATTGCAACAGAGCTTGGCAACAAGTTTGAGACAAGCACCGAGATTTCAGTCGAGCTTGAGAACTTTAGCGTGCAGGAACAGGAACAAAGTAATTTTCCTTCAAGCAAACTCTTGCCAATTCCGGGCAAGTAGATAAATATGGTTCTAGGCAATTTTTTGATCTCCAATGGATGAACCAAACGAAATAGGAAAACATCTTGAGGAACTTAGAAAGCGTATACTACGAATGGTTGCAGCTGTAGGAATCATCACAATCTTTGTTCTTACATTTCATGCAAACACGTTTGATTACAATGGCGTAACACTGTACTATCCAACACCAGAACCACTTGATAACATTGCAGCGCAGATTACTGTAATGATGAAAGTTCAATTGATACCAGAAACTGTGCAGCTAATACAAACAGCTCCAGGACAAGCCTTTTTTGCCCAGATTTATGTCGCAGGTCTACTGGGTGTTGTTTTTGGGATGCCTGTAATTGTAAAAGAATTAGTTGGATTTGTATCACCAGCTTTAGCTAAAAAGGAGATTCAGATAATAAAATCAATAACAATTCCCGCAATCAGTCTTTTCATAGCTGGGTGTCTTTTTTCATACTTTTTTGTTACACCTTACATCTTGGAATTTCTTTACAAATACGGTGAAGCAAGCGGTCTTGTCACCTTCCTTAATGTAATAGACTTTGTCACCTTTGTACTTCAGTTCCTTTTGGCATTTGGGATTTCATTTCAGCTGCCATTGATAATGTATGCCATATCTGCGTCTGGCATGACCGATCAAAAGTTCTGGCGAAGAAACATCAGATATGCAATTATCATAATTGTTATCTTTGGTGCAATAATCACACCAGATGGAAGCGGAATTACAATGTGGTTTGTTGCAGGTCCAATGATTGCATTATATCTTATTGGCATGTTCTTTATCGAAAGACAAGACAGACAGATTGCAACACTTAAATCTTGATCTGGCAAAAATACACTATCGATGTTAAGTCTTAATCTTGTACTTCAGTTGCCAGGAGGTATGGAATGGATATTTATCATCGTAGTTATAGCTGTACTAATCTTTGGTGCAAAAAAGATTCCAGAGCTTGCACGTACGTTTGGCAAAGCCAAAGGCGAATATGAAAAAGGAAAGATCGAGGCAGACAAGGAACTAAAAGAATTCAAAGAAAAACAAGACGAGACTCCAAAATAAAAACAACGCTTTTTACCCTCAAAAAAGAGATTAGCTTGTGATAAGAAGATCTGTAATTCAAGAAATTGTTAATGGATATTCTGATCTTACTGTAGGAACACTTGGCAGTCATTCTGCACTAGAAATAATGGATGGTGCAAAAGACGAGAGCCTGCAAACCCTAGTTGTGTGTCAAAAGGGTAGAGAGATTCCATACAAAAGATTTGCAAGAATTGCTGACCAAATCATAATTCTAAACAAATTCAAGGAGATGCTTTCTCCAAAAATTCAAGCTAAGCTGCGAGCATCAAACACAATAATTGTGCCACACCGAGCTCTTACTGCTTACCTTGGATACAAGGCAATAGAAAACAGCTTCAAAGTTCCAATATTTGGAAACCGTGCTTTGTTTCAAGCAGAAGAGCGTTCACACAGAAAAAACCAGTACTATCTGCTTGAGAAGGCAAGGATAAAGCACCCAAAACTATTCAAGAATCCAAAAGACATTGACAGACCTGCAATAGTTAAGGTACAAGAAAAATCGCGCAAGCTTGAAAGAGCCTTCTTTAATGTTTCATCATATTCAGACTACAAGGAAAAAACGGAGACTAGGATAAGGCATGGCCTGATATCAAAAGAGGACCTCAAAATTGCTGGTATTGAGGAGCTTGTGATAGGAACATACTTTAACTTCAACTATTTTTACACTCCAATCTCAGAGGAAGTTGACTTTCTTGGAATTGAAAGAAGGTTGCAGACAAACTTGCATGACTTTAATGCCCTCCCTGCAAGACAGCAGCTTGAAACCGATGTTTCTTTACAAAACATCGAGGTTGGTCACACTCCAGCAAGCATACGTGAATCACTTTTAGACAAAGTCATATCAGCTGGAGACAAATTTGTAAACGCAGTAAAAAAAGAATATCCACCTGGAATAATCGGGCCATTTTCGTTACAAAGTGTGATAACACGAGACTTGGAAATCATAGTGTATGATGTTTCACTGAGAGTTCCTGGGAACCCAATTCTTGCCACAACTAGTCCGTACACAAAATACAAGTATGGAACTACGTTTGGTGTTGGAAGGAGAGTTGCAATGGAGCTCAAAAGAGCTCAGCAAGAAGGAAGATTAGAAGAAATAGTAACCTAGGCTTCCATCTTTTCTTTTAGAAGGTTCTTTCGTACCAGAATGGGAATGTTGTAAAATGATGCAAGAGCTATGGCATCAGAAGCTCTATAGTTTCGCATAACCAGCTCTGTTTTTCCTGTAAAGTACAAGTTTGCACGCAACACGCTACCACTTTCATACACTTTAATTCTGACTAGAAGCAGCTCATTGTGTTCTGCAACCTCTTCTATCATGTTGTATATTGTTGGAATTGAATCTCGCTGACCTTCGATGAAGTTTGTTATGTATCGTGCTACCTCTCCAGAAAAGGCTCTCATATGGAACTCTTTTCCATCATCTGATTTTAGAACCAATATGCCCTCGACTCCGTACGGATCAACAAAACCCACGTAGGTTATCTTGGCATCGACATAGTCAGAATCCTGAATCTCATCGATTTTCAAGTTTAATTCTATCACCCACTAATGACAGATAAAGCCTTTGGAAAAAACAGATACAATTTAATGTCACAAAAGTAGGCCTTGGGATAATGGAAAAGCAGGTGATAATGCAACGTTCTTCCAGTGCAATGATTATTGTAGGATTTGCATCGATTGCAATCTCATTTTTAATTTATTCAAAATATGATTATGATGCTACGATTACACCAAATGCAATACCATTTTTGGAAAGAATGGCGCAAGGAACGTACATCGTTCTTTTCATGTCATTTGGGGCCATAGGATACGGCTTGTACAGATTCTACCAAGCAAAAATAGCAAAAAGTGATAATTCTATTTCTTCAATAATTGCAAACTCTATAAACAACAAGAGATCAAAACAGATCTTTATTGCAAGTGCCATAGGTTATGGAATATTTTTCTCGCTGACTTCGGGAATATTGGTTTACCAACCCGAAGTAATATTCTCACAACACTATGGATTAAAAATTCCATCTGCATATATTACTCCATGTTGTGGGCCACCTGGATACATGCCATCAATTGTTGCTGCCTTTACAGAACATATGGGCATGAAGATAATTCCAATAAATCTTGTCTTGCAAGTGACCGTCGCATTTTTGGTTGGTCTTAACTTTGCAATTGCGTCAAAAGCATTTATGACATACAGAAAAGAAGGGGGGATGGGAACTTTTGGTGCAGTTACTGGACTATTCATCGCCTGTCCAGCTTGTGCAGGCACTCTGTTAACTGCTCTTGTTGGTACTGGGGCTGGTGTCTTTACAATAGTTATAACACAGCTTCAAACTGTCTTTATTGCACTATCAATTCCTATCTTGCTTGTAACACCTGTAATAATGGCACGCAAGCTAAGAAAGTTTCAGCTTGGAAACTGTGCAGTGGATTCAAACAGTAGCTGATTTTTTCACTTCGGGGGTCTTCCAATCTCCAATGTTATACCCGTCTTGTCGAAGATACTTCAGAGTAAGCTTGTATACAAGCTCGTCATGATCAACCATTTCTAGAATTTCTTTCCAAGATACGACTCCTGTTTGATCTATTTTCTTTGCAATCTGTCCAGAAATGGTCTCTGCAATCTGCTTGCACTGGTCAAAGGTCTTACCGTTTTTGTAAGCCCTTGTTCTGAGATCACAGCTGTCCAATGCTATGACTTGCATAGTAGCACAATAAAAAGATCATCGATTAAGAGATCTTAATATCAGACGAGGATGTGCTCTATTGCCTTTTGTATGTCTCCGGCATCTATTACCTTGGCAGCCATCATTGCCTCAAGCAGCCTCAGAACTAATAGCTCGCCTGTTGCACCAGCAATTGTTTGTGGAACCACGACGCATACGTCATCTACAATTACAGTAACTTCGTCGTCTCTAGCGCCACTCCAGTCCTTTGGTATGCCAATATAGTAATAGTTCGAGTCGGAGTTGCTTAGGTCTTGATATAGAACTTGAACCATTAGTAAGATTATTTTTGGTGGTTAAAATTGATTATCAATATGATTTATCGGCTTTATAGTAAGTCTAATATGCAAAATAGGGTATTTTTAATAAAATGAATCTAAGACTGATAGCGGCATCACTATTTTCGTGCTGCTGTTTGGCCTTAGCAGCTCTATATTAGTACACTCTGCCTTTGCAGAAGAGGCAGCCAAGAAAAAAAAGACCAGCAAATATTAAGAAATCAAAAACGGTTCAATTTTAATAATGGATAAATGTTGATATGTTATGGGTCTTTTTAAGAAAAAAACTAACGAAACAAAATGCAAAGAATGTGGCATGGAACTGCATGACCCTGAGCGACTAGAAAGACACATGAAAAAGGCGCACGGCCGTCCCTCACAGCGAAGCTTTGATGAACGCGGCGGCGGGGGAGGAATGTGGTAGAAAAATGATTGCAATAGTTCTTGTCAAATTCAAAAAGAGTGCAAAAGAGGTATCTGAATATGGAAGCAAAGTTCTAAAAAATGTCCCAAAAAATATCCGCATCAAGGCATCTTATTGGACCATGGGAAGATATGATGCAATATGGATAGTAGATGCTACAAACGAAGAAAAACTCTTTGAATGGTTCCTTAAAGTTGGTCGTACTGACATAGCTAGAACAGAGACAATGATAGCAATAACTAGGGATAAAGCAATGAAGATGCTTTCAAGTGGTAAGAGAAAATGAAATCCGAGTCAGACGAAGAGTGGAAACAAAAACTTACACCAGAACAATATGAAGTCTGTAGAAATAAAGGCACAGAGCCACCTTTTTCAGGAGTGTACTACGATAGCAAAGAAAAAGGAATCTATCGCTGTGTGTGTTGTGGTAATGAATTGTTTAGCTCCGAGACAAAGTTTGACTCAGGGACAGGTTGGCCAAGCTTCTGGCAACCTATGAAGTCAGAGAACATCAAAAGCGAGGTCGATCAGAACCATGGGATAATAAGGATAGAAGTGATGTGCAACAAATGTGGTGCTCATTTGGGCCACGTGTTTAATGACGGTCCAACTCCTACTAATATGAGATACTGCATCAACTCTGCTTCACTTAAACTACAAAAGGACGAGAAAACGTAAAAGATCGACACACTCACTTGTTTTCTACCAATACAAGCTCTTTTATTGCAAGAAAAGCAGCATATTGTGTGTTAAACTGCACCATGAAGATAACCTGGTCAAATAGAATCCCAATCCAAACTACTCAAATAGATAACATTCCTGAAAGGCCTGGCGTGTATGAAATCCAAGGACGAAAAAAAACGGATGGTGAATACACAAGAAGATATGTTGGTATGAGCGAAAACTTGAGGCAGGTATACTCAAAACATCTGTCTGATGATGAGCCCAATGAAAAACTAAAGAACTTTTTGAAAGAAAAAAAGGCATTTTTTAGGTATGTGCCAAGTAATGCTGAACAGACAAGAAAAGATCTAGAAAAAGGTCTGTACTATAAACACAAACATAGCTTTAACACCCTTGATAATCCTCCTGCCGGTTCAGGCAAGTACTTGAAAATAAAGATAGAAGAAACCAACGCCTGAATATCAAATTTTTGTGCCTGCACCCATGTTAATGGTTCTTATGTGGTCATAAATTCAAAAGATTATTGGAAAGCGAAAGAAAAACGTACCCTGCCACTTGTGCAGACTGCAAAAAAGAGACACAGGTACCATTCCAACCAACAGAAGGAAGACCAGTATATTGTCGTGAATGTTTACCAAAACACCGCGGCGAGCGAAGATTTTAAGCTGAAATACGCTTAATTCACTTTTTATTTAACTTCTTTTACCTAAACAATAATCAGCTAAATTTTGACTTCTTTAGCCTCTTGGTTCATAATGGCAATCACAGTTGCATCCTTTTGTGCAATTAATTCTGTTACAATCCTCACAGCGTTTTCGTCTATAGTAACTCAATTTCTTTCAC